>JBBSRF010000050.1:0-11909 GCA_038243335.1 Sphingobacteriales bacterium | reverse complement strand
CTTTAAAGGTACAATTAGTTTTATAAGCGTTGCACCAAAAGACGGAGAAATGAAAGTTGCATTTCAGTTATTATTGCCAGGGATGAACTTCGATTTAAGTCATAGTGGAAAAGGGCCAAGCAGCGGCTGGTTTTTCTTCAGTTCTTACAACTCTGAGCAAGCACATACTTTATTAGAAGTAAATGCATCTAAAAAAGATAAAGATTACATCCTTGCAGTAAACTGGAAAAAAGCCGAAGAATATTTTAAACAAGGAAAGGGTAAAAAAGTGAAGGCTAATTATGCGCACAATAAATATAGTGATGAAACGCATAGCGCTACCTCTAAAATGATTACGGAAACTACAATTATTGATGTAAAAGACTTCCCTGATTTAGTATACATGATTCCTTGTCCTAAGTCGCCACACGGTTGTGATGTTGATCCAACAGGTGAGTTTATTGTAGGAAGTGGTAAGTTAGCTGCTTTAATTCCTGTATTCTCTTTCAGTAAAATTCAAACTGCTATAGCAAATAAAACTTTTGATGGTACTTATGGTGGTATTCCAGTAATTAAGTATGAAGCAGCTTTACATGGTGAAGTGAAAAAACCAGGTTTAGGTCCATTGCACACTGAGTTTGATGGAAAAGGTAATGCCTATACTACTTTCTTTATTTCTTCAGAAATTGTAAAATGGGATATTAAAACACTTAAGGTTTTAGATAGACAACCAACTTTCTATTCTCCTGGTCACTTAACAATTCCAGGTGGTGATACAAGAAAACCATATGGTAAATATTTAATTGCTTACAATAAAATCACTAAAGATAGATTTTTGCCAACTGGACCTGAGTTAGCTCAAAGTGCACAATTATTTGATATTAGTGGTGATAAAATGAAGTTATTATTAGATTATCCAACCATTGGGGAGCCACATTATGCACAAATGGTGCCAGCAGATTTAATAGCGAAAAACTCTAGGAAAATATTTAAATTAGAAGAGAATAAACACCCATATGTTGCTTTAGGAGAAAAGAATTCTAAAGTAGAAAGAAAAGGCAATGAGGTGCATGTTTACATGACCGCAATGCGCTCTCACCTATCACCAGATAATATAGAAGGTATAAAGGTTGGAGATGTAGTTTATTTCCACATCACTAACTTAGAGCAAGATTGGGATGTGCCACATGGATTTGCGGTAAAGGGAGCTATAAATGCTGAGTTATTAATTATGCCTGGAGAAACTTCTACTTTAAAATGGATTCCTAAAAAATCTGGAATTTTCCCATTTTATTGTACAGATTTTTGCAGTGCTCTACATCAAGAAATGTCAGGATATGTTAGGGTTTCTGCGAAAGGAAGTAATGTACCATTATCTTTTAGCTTAGGTAAAAATTCAGAAGAATCTGATAGCATTATTCAGAAAAGTAAATAAAAGTACATTACAACACCTGAGTCTTTGAAAGGTTACTTTTGGATATTCAGGTGTTTTTTATTGCATACCATTCTCAATTTATTTTCTAATATGTATTTAGCATATTGGCTTAATGATTAATCATATGAAAAAGAATATGCTAACTGGGCTAGTTAGAGCACTAATTGTTGGCTGCGGATTAGCTTTAATTGTTGTTTTATTTGTTCCATTATGGCAAATTGAACTTGCTGCACCGCAATATCCAGAGGGATTAGTATTAAAAATGCATCCACATAAATTAGCGGGTAATGTAGAAATTATCAACGGGTTAAATCATTACATTGGTATGAAAACATTACATGCCGAGGACTTTATTGAGTTTACAGTACTACCTTATATTATTGTTTTCTTTGCCATATTTTGCTTTCTTGTTGCCTTGGTTTTTAAAAGTTATAAATGGTTAATTGGACTTTTTACTTCTTTTGTTGTTTTTGGTATAGTTGCCATGGTAGATTTTTGGCGATGGGAATACAATTACGGACATGATCTAGATCCAAGCGCAGCAATTAATATTCCTGGAATGAGTTATCAGCCACCTTTAATTGGCTATAAACAACTTCTAAACTTTGGCGCTTATTCAATTCCTGATATCGGTGGTTGGCTTTTTATATTAGTTGGAGCTACATTATTAGGTGCCCTAATTCTTCAATATAAAACACAAAAAAATGCAACAAAGCTTTAATAAATTAAAATTCCTATCTTTCATTTTTTTACTTCTAATTACTGCTTCATGTTCTACTGAACCACAACCAATTAAAATGGGGGATAATTGTTCATTTTGCTTAATGGGAGTGGCAGATAATAGATTTGGTGCCGAAATAATTACTAAGAAGGGCAAAATTTACAAGTTTGATGATACTCATTGTTTATTGGAATTTATAAAAGCCAATACGGTACCTAAGGGAGAACAAAAAAGCATTTTGTTTGTAGATTTTGAGGCGCCACATGGTTTCGTTGACGCAGATAATGTTTTCCTTTTAAAAAGTGAAGACTTAAGATCTCCAATGGGTAGTAATATCGCCGCTTTTAAAACCTTAACAGCGCTTACAGCTAATCAAACTAAACTAGGCGGGGAAGAGGTTAAATGGGCTAGTTTGACGAATAAATAGAGATATGAAGAAACTTTTATCAATACTCATTTCATGTCTTTTTTGTGCTTTTACTGGTCAAGCAGAAACCATTATGGTAGGTAAAACCAAATCTATAAAAAGTATCCAAAAAGCTATTGATTTAGCTAAAAATGGCGATACTATTTTAGTTGATGCTGGATTATATAAAGAAAAGAATATCGTTATACAAAAGTCAATTACACTTATTGGCATTAATTATCCAGTATTAGACGGAGAAAAAAAATATGCCATCATTTCAATTAAAGCTACAAATGCAAAAGTAGAAGGTTTTAAGATACAACGTACTGGTCGTTCTGAAATTACAGACATTGGCGCAATAATGATTTACGATAGTTATAAAGTTGCTGCCGTTAATAATATTTTGGAAGACAATAACTTTGGTGTTTATATTCAAAATAGCAAAAGTTGTACAATAAAAGACAATAAAATAACAGCCTACGGTAAAAACGAGTTACAAAGTGGAAATGGTATTCATGCTTGGCATTCAGATAGTCTAATTATTATCGGGAATAATATTAAAGGTCATAGAGATGGACTTTATTTTGAATTTGTTAAAAACAGTACGGTTTGGCGTAATATTAGCACACATAATGTTCGTTACGGAATCCATTTTATGTTTTCTAACCACAATACTTACATCAGTAATATTTTTGAAAATAACGATGCCGGTGTTGCGGTAATGTACAGTAGTAATATACACATGTATAATAATTTATTTTTAGATAACTGGGGTGATGCAACTTTTGGAATTTTGCTAAAAGACATCCGAGATAGTGATATATCTGGAAATAATTTTACTAAGAATACGGTAGGCCTTTATATGGAAGCCTGTAGTAGAATTAATTTGTACAATAATAAGTTTAAAAACAACGGCTGGGCAGTAAAAATCCAAGCTAGTTGTGAGGATAATGATTTTACGCGTAATAATTTTATCGACAATACATTTGACATTGGCACGAATGGTTCTTTAGTGCTCAATGCATTTACTGGAAATTATTGGGATAAATACGAAGGTTATGATTTAGCCAGAGATAATATTGGAGATATTGCTTATCACCCTGTGAGTATGTACGCGATGATTATAGACAGCAACCCTGCAGCATTAATGCTTTTTAGAAGCTTAATTGTTACCTTGCTAGACAAGACGGAAAAACTACTACCTGGTGTAACACCAGAAAATTTAAAGGATAATAAACCTGTAATGAGGCCAATTCCATTATGATTAAAACAAATAATATCACAAAAACTTTCGGTAAGCTAAAAGCTTTAGACAATATCTCGTTATCTTTTGCAAAAGGCGAATGTATCGCCTTATTAGGCCCGAATGGTTGCGGAAAAACAACTTTAATTAAAACAATTTTAGGAATGGTTGTGCCAGACAATGGCAACATCTTATTTAATGATCAGCCTACAGCAAAACAGTGGCTATACCGAAATGATATTGGCTATATGCCACAAATTGGCAGGTATCCAGAAAACATGACGATTGCTCATATTTTTGAGATGATGAAAGATATTAGAAAAGATGGGAACAAGCAACTCGATGAGGATTTGATGGAGAGTTTTAACCTCAATAACTTGATGAATAAAAAAATGCACACACTTTCTGGAGGTACCAGACAAAAAGTAAGTGCAGCATTGGCTTTTCTTTTTAATCCATCTGTTTTAATATTAGATGAACCAACGGCTGGATTGGATCCCGTTTCTTCAGAAAAGCTAAAAGAAAAAATTTTAATTGAAAAAGATAAAGGCAAGTTGATCTTAATTACATCACACGTATTGAGTGAACTTGATGATTTAATTACCCAGGTATTTTATATGCAAGATGGAAAAATCTTATTTTATAAAAAGTTAGCGGAACTTAAAAGTGAAACGGGAGAAGAAAAATTATCTAAAGCGATTTCAAAAGTTATGTTGGCATATTAGGTAAGTCTTTTAATACGGTAGAAAAAATAAAACATGAAGAAAATACTTAAATATGTAATTGTTGATATCGTTCAGAACAAAACTGTTTTGATTTATACTTTGATATTAGCAATTATATCATTCAGCGTTTTTAGCCTAGAAAGCAATAGCACAAAAGGATTGCTTAGTCTATTAAACATCATTCTAATAATTGTACCTTTAATTTGTATCGTTTTCTCTACCATATATATTTACAATAGTTCTGAGTTTATCGAACTTTTGGTAAGTCAACCCTTAAAAAGGAAAGCGATTTGGTTAAGTATTTTTGGTGGACTATCAACATCGCTAGCATTGGCTTTTTTTGTTGGTGTAGGTATCCCTATCCTAATTTATCAACCCAATTCAACAGGCTTTATGATGATGGCCGCTGGACTTTTCCTAACTATTGTATTTGTGAGTATAGCGATGCTTTCTGCAAGCTTTACAAGAGACAAAGCTAAGGGAATTGGTCTTTCTATTTTTATTTGGCTTTATGCATCATTAATTTTTGATGCCTTAGTCCTATTCTTGTTATTCCAATTTCAAGATTACCCATTAGAAAGAGCAATGGTTTTTCTAAGCTTTTTAAATCCTATTGATTTAAGCCGAGTGCAAATGCTATTGCAAATTGATATTTCAGCACTAATGGGCTACACAGGGGCTAT
The DNA here is from genome assembly GCA_038243335.1 of Sphingobacteriales bacterium. Taxonomy (GTDB): domain Bacteria; phylum Bacteroidota; class Bacteroidia; order Sphingobacteriales; family Sphingobacteriaceae; genus Pedobacter. The sequence continues at coordinate 6,717 of JBBSRF010000050.1, read as the reverse complement.
CTTCAGAGATTTTTTCGGCAATAATTTGGGCATTGCTATCTCTTTTTTAGGTTTAGTTTTGTGGATTATTATCCCATTATTGATTTCTTTGAAAAAATTTGAAAAGAAAGATTTATAAAGTTACTTAATCTCTTCCTCTACCAAAAAGCATTGACGCATAATATAAAAGGTTGGCAAGCGCACCAAGTGCGGCAACTACATAAGTCATGGCTGCCCACCAAAGCGCATCTTTAGCTTGCGAGTTTTCTTCTGGGGTATACATTACACTACTGTTGTTTTTAAGCCACAACAGTGCTCTTCTGCTTGCGTCAAACTCTACGGGCAGGGTAATTAAGCTAAATAAAGTTACTAAAGCTAAGCCAGCTACACCAATTGCTAAAACAATAGGTGATCCACTAAAAAATATTAACATCACCCCGATAAGTAATACCCATTGTAATAAGTTTGAAGATATGCTTACAATTGGCACCATACTAGAGCGCAGTTGTAACCAATGGTAAGATTTTGAATGTTGTACCGCATGACCACATTCGTGTGCAGCAACCGCAGCTGCTGCAATGCTTCTTCCATAGTAAACATCAGTACTTAAATTAACTGTTTTTATTTCTGGGTTATAATGATCTGTGAGTTGTCCTTCTAGGCTCAATACTTCTACATTATATATACCATTGTCTCGAAGCATTTTTTCTGCTACTTCTTTGCCTGATAAGCCTGAGCTGAGTTGCATTTCTGCGTATTTTGAGAATTTATTTCTAAATCTCCACTGCACAAACATGCTCAAAAGTAATATCGGTATAATCAAAATTAAATAAGTTCCCATATTCGATTTGTATGTTTTTCATCTGTATTTTATTTCTTTATTCTAAAGAAATATTAGCATTTATTTTAGGTAGTAAAATCAATACCAATTATTTTGACTTGTTTAATTCAAAAAGTGTTCCCATATTTAAATAAGGTGAGAAAATGATTGTAACATATTTATATGATTGGTAATTTATCGTATTGGGAAAAGAAAAATTTCTTTCATGCAGACGTCATTATTGTTGGTGCTGGTATTGTAGGCTTAAATGCAGCAATAGCTTTAAAGGGAAAAAATCAGAAAATTGACATAATAGTATTAGAAAGAGGTTTTTTGCCATCTGGAGCAAGCACAAAGAATGCAGGATTTGCTTGTTTTGGTAGTGTCTCTGAACTAATAGAACAAGAAAAACTGAGTGGAACAACCGGTTTACATCAACTGATTGAAAGAAGATGGAAAGGGCTTTTAAAACTTAGAAATTTGCTTGGCGATGACAATATAAATTTTGAAAACTATGGCGGCTATGAATTATTTAAGCCAAATCAAAATATATTGGCTAACGAATGTGTATCAAAAATCAGCCATTTTAATAGCTTAATTGAAGATATTGTAAATGAAAAGGACACTTACAGGTTATCAAATTCTAAAATAAAAAGTTTTGGTTTTAACTGCGTAGAAAGTTTAATTGAATGCAAACTCGAAGCCCAAATAGACCCTGCTAAAATGATGAAAGCCTTGCTATCAAAAGCCGTGAGTTTAGGTATTCAGGTTTTGAGTAATTGTAAGGTTGAAAAATTTTCTCATCTTGAAAATCAAGTTTTTTTAAAAACAAACAAAGGTAATTTTCATTGTAAAAAACTACTAATTACTACCAATGCTTTTGTCGGCGAATTATTGCCAGAAGTAGCTGTTGTTCCGGGAAGAGGACAAGTTGTGGTAACCAGTCCAATTAAAAATTTAAAGGTTAAAGGAACTTTTCATTATGATAAGGGGTATTACTATTTTAGAAATATTGATGATCGAATCCTTTTAGGTGGTGGTAGAAATTTAGACTTTAAAGCTGAAGAAACAACTGAATTTGGTGAAACAGATTTAGTCCAGGAATCATTAGTAAAACTATTAAAAGAAGTGATTATTCCGGATAGTGAATTTACAATAGACCATCAATGGAGCGGTATAATGGCGTTCGGCCCACAGTTGGAGCCAATTATTGAGGAAGTACAGCCAAATATCTTTTGTGCCGTTCGTTGTAACGGAATGGGAATAGCTATTGGTAGCCAAACTGGGCAAGAAGCTGGGGATTTGGTTTTCAACAGCCTTTAAATTTGATTATAGTTTTTGCCACAGATGCATAGATTAGAAATGACTTTAGAAATCTGTGTATCTGTGACTACTATTTAAATAATACCACTGCCTCCCTGACCATAGGTAGCGTATAATTTTTATTTCGTTTTTAATATAATCAGGAAGGTTTTGTAAAGTAATTTTATCTTTTTGTAAAATAAACTTGACATTAGTATAAATTTTGTTTTACATTTGTTCAAACAAACTTGACAAAATGAAAAACTCACTATTAATTCCAAACAAATACAAGGTATTGGGTTGGATACTTTTTTTAGCCTTTGCAGTGCTAGGTCTATTCTGTATGTATGCTGATTTTAAAATTCCTAGCTTTGATTTAAGTATTTTTAATATCAAAGAAGATAATAGTTTTACTGGTGGTGATTACAATTTAACCAATGAGCTAGCCTTTTTAGGGGTAACAGTTGGTTTATTAATGATTGTGTTTGCCAAAGAAAAAATCGAAGACGAATATATTGCCTTGTTAAGATTAAAAAGTTTACAGAGGGCTGTATTGATAAGTTATATCATTTTGCTTATTCTAAATTTTACTGCATATGGACTTTCTTTCTCAATATTGCTAATTTATAATAGTTGGACGTTTTTGATCATATTTATTTTAAAATTTTATTGGAACTTGTATCAATTAAAAAAGGAAGGAAACCAAGGTGAAAAATAATTTAAGAGTGCAGCGAGCAATTAAAAATATAACGCAAGCAGAATTAGCAGAATTAATTTCAGTTTCTAGACAAACGATTAATACCATAGAATCGGGTAAATATGTTCCTTCAACCGTGTTGGCTTTAAAAATGGCAAAAGTTTTTGGCGTGCCAGTAGAAGATATTTTTGATTTGGAGGAAGAAGATTAGGTGGTTTGTTGTTCGTAAACTGAAAACTCCAAACTGCCAACCAAAACTATATCTTTGCATTATGCGTTTCGATATCATATCCGTTTTACCAGATTTATTAACGAGTCCTTTTGCACATTCTATTTTACAACGAGCACAAAAGAAGGGTGTTGCAGAAATTATAGTTCATAATTTAAGACATTATGCAACAAATAAGCAAAAAAGTGTAGACGATTATCCTTATGGTGGTGGTAGCGGTATGATCATGTCTATTGAACCTTTTGCATTATGTATTGAAAAATTAAAAAGTGAAAGAGAATACGATGAGGTAATTTTCATGACTCCTGATGGTGTAACACTTAATCAGACCATTGCTAATCAATTATCAACCTTAAAAAATGTCATTATTTTATGTGGGCATTATAAAGGTATAGACCAACGCATCAGAGATATCTTTGTAACCAAAGAGATTTCTATTGGCGATTATGTATTAAGTGGTGGAGAATTGCCCGCTGCGGTTGTAGTAGACGCTATAGTGCGTTTAATTCCTGGCGTTTTAAATGATGAAACTTCTGCCTTATCTGATAGCTTTCAGGGAGAATTGCTAGATGCCCCAAACTATACGAGACCTGCAGATTGGCGTGGACACAAAGTGCCAGATATTTTATTAAGCGGACATGAAGCTAAGATAAATGAGTGGCGACATGATGAGGCTTTGAAACGTACGCAAGAACGTAGACCAGATCTGCTGGAATAATTTTTTGTTCTAGCCAAATACTGATTGTGGAAAACGCTTGCGTTGTTAAAAAATAAATTTATTTTGAATTGTGCTTTTATTTTTAAAATAATTTTCCTAATATTGCAGTCCGATTTTAAACGTTAAAAAATCGGCTTAATAGCTTAAAATCATGGATTTAGTAAAATTTGTAGAAGAGCAAGTAATTGCAAAAAATGAGTTTCCTTCTTTCAAATCAGGAGATACAGTGAGCGTACACTATAAAATTCGCGAAGGTAACAAAGAACGTGTTCAAATTTACCAAGGTGTTGTTATTCAACGTAACAGTGCTGGTGCAAATGAAACGTTTACAGTTAGAAAAATGAGTAATGGTATTGGTGTAGAGCGTATCTTCCCAATCAATTCTCCAAATATTGCTAAGGTAGAGGTTAACAGTCACGGTAAAGTACGTAGAGCAAAATTGTTTTACTTACGTGAATTAACTGGTAAAGCAGCCCGTATCAAATCTTTAAGAAAGTAATATTCTTAATTCAAAGATATTTAACCTTCACGATTAGTTTCGTGAAGGTTTTTTTGTTTATATCTTTGTCACACCAAATATAATTGTATATACAATGAAAGATCTGTTAAAAAAATATGAAGAAAAACAACCAGAAATTGTTTTTGAATGGAAGGATAAAGAGACCGAAGCTGAAGGATGGGTAGTAATTAATTCACTTAGAGGCGGAGCAGCAGGTGGCGGCACACGGATGCGTAAAGGATTAGATAAACGCGAAGTAGAATCTTTAGCTAAAACAATGGAAGTAAAATTTACAGTTTCTGGCCCACCTATTGGTGGAGCAAAATCTGGAATTAACTTTGATCCAGCAGATCCTCGTAAACATGAGGTTTTGCAACGTTGGTTTAAAGCGGTAATGCCTTTGCTTAAAAGTTATTATGGTACTGGAGGAGATTTAAATATTGACGAAATACATGAGGTTATTCCAATTACTGAAAGTTATGGTTTGTGGCATCCGCAAGAAGGTGTAATTAATGGACACCATCAAGCGAGAGAGAATGAGCGTATTCACCAAATAGGCCAATTAAGATTCGGTGTATCTAAAGTTTTAGATGATGAAAATTATTCGCCAGATTTAAAAAGAAAATATAAAGTGGCGGATATGATTACTGGTTACGGTGTTTCAGAATCAATCAGACATTTTTATAATATTTGGGGTGGAGAGGTTGCTGGCAAAAGAGCTATTATTCAAGGATGGGGAAATGTTGCCGCTGCCACAGGCTATTATTTAGCGCAACAAGGTGTTAAAATTGTTGGTATTATAGACCGTGTTGGTGGTTTAATAAATCCAGAAGGCTTTACGCTAGAGGAAATTAAAGAATTATTTATTAATAGAGCAAATAACACCTTAGTTTCAGCTCAATTGATTCCTTTTGCTGAAGCCAGTGAATTGGTTTGGAACGTTGGTGCAGAGATTTTTGTGCCTGCAGCCGCATCTAGATTAGTACAACAGACAGAAGTTGACAAAATGATTAAAGGAGGCTTAGAAGTGATTGCTTGTGGTGCTAATGTTCCTTTTGCAGACAAAGAGATCTTTTTTGGAACCATCATGGAGCATGCAGACAATCACGCAGCAGTAATTCCTGATTTTATTTCTAACTGCGGTATGGCTAGAGTTTTTGCTTATTTAATGCAGCGGAACGTAGAGATGAGTGATGAGGCGATTTTTACGGACGCATCTTTAGTAATCAAAAATGCTTTGCAAGCAGTTCATGATGTTTCTACTAAAAAGACAAATGTATCAAGCACAGCATTCGAGATTGCATTAAAACAATTGATGTAAATGGATAGCAAAATTTTTGAACATATATTTTGGGGTAATACAATACAAGCTTATTGTTTGTTTGTGGGGATTATTTTAATCGGATTTTTGCTAAAAAGATTTGTTTCTAAAGTAATTAGTCAACTTTTATTTAGACTGTTTAAAAAATTTGCAGATGAGGTTCAAATGGACACCTTTATAGGCTTATTGTTAAAACCATTTGAATTTTTTATTAGTATCTCTTCTTTTTATATAGCAATCAATCAATTAAAACATCCTTTTGAGCTTAAGTTATTTAATTATATTAAAGTAGTTGAAAAGTTAAAGATTAAAGAAATTTTCACGCTTGGAGACCTTTTTGATAAAATTTTTCTTTTTTTAATTATCCTTTCTTTTTTCTGGATAATCTTAAGAATAATTGATTTTATAGCTCATGTTTTCACCTATAAGGCGATAAAAACTGAAAATAAGTCTGATGATCAATTGGTTCCATTTTTAAAGGAGTTATTTAAGTTTTTTATTTATTTTATTGGCTTTTTCGTATTGTTAGGCTACGTATTTGAAGTTAATGCGTTGAGTTTGGTCACAGGTCTAGGAATTGGCGGTATTGCCATCGCCTTAGCTGCAAAAGAAAGTTTAGAGAACTTAATTGGTTCTTTTACCATATTTATAGATAAACCTTTTACTGTTGGAGATTTAGTTAAAGTTGACGGTATTGAAGGAACGATTGAAAGAGTTGGGTTTAGAAGTACAGTTTTACGAAGCACGGATAAAACGACAATTATTATCCCAAATAGGGCGATGATTGATGGTGTTTTGGAGAATTTAACACGTAGAAATTACAGAAGAGTTAAGTTTAACATTGGCATAACCTACGAAACGACTACGGCGGTTATGAAACAAATTATTGATGATCTAACACAGTTTTTAATTGATAACCCTGGCACTTCAGACCCAAATGTTACTTTCGATAGCTTTGGGGATTCTGCTTTAAATATTCAGATTCTATATTTAGTAGAAGACACAGAATTTAGTCGTTATTTAAAGCTTAAGGAAGAGATTAACTTTAAAATAATAGAAATTGTACAACAATATGGTTCGGGATTCGCTTACCCAACACAGCGCACAATTGGTGAGCATATAGTAAGTAGTGAGGAAATAAAGAACAAAGAT
>JBBSRF010000049.1:0-12076 GCA_038243335.1 Sphingobacteriales bacterium | reverse complement strand
TATATTTAAATTTACATTTGAAAGTACGAGATGTTTTTGTTGAAAAACATCTACTTTTTGCAAGTTGATAACTATTTTTTCTGCCATATTTAAATATCTATTTTAGTAACCTGCCCAAAAGGCAAATCATTAATTATGCTCATAATGTAATCTTGTCTATCGCCAAAACCCAATTTATCTAGAGATTTATCTGGGCGATCTACTCTAAAATAAGCTAAAAGTGTAAATTTTTCGTCTCTTAGTTGTACGTAATCAGGTATTTTGGCAATGCCTTTTACTTTTATGATATACATTGTTTCAAAAATAACATTTATAGCTGATAATTAAATTGAATAATTGATTTATTGTTGTAAAGATTGTAAAAAAGATACCGTGTTCACATTATCTGCATAATCCCAAAGTTTAGGATTTTGACTGTCGCCAAAGCCAATTTTCTCTTTATTAATTTTTAAATCAATATTTGAAACTACACATTGTATTTGTTCACCTTTTAAAACTATTTTTTCTTCAATTTCTTGTATTGAATCATATTCTTCATAAAAAAGAACAGCCAATGGCGATACAAAATTTTCATCTTCCTTAACTAATAAAAATCCATTATCGAAGTGTTTTACTCCGTTAACTAAATAAATTGATTTGTTATAATCGTAATTGTTATTGTATTTAAAATGATTAATAATAGGTTGATATTTTTCAATCGGCTCAAATAAATTTTTTAAATCGTAATTTGTTGGTACATATACTTTAGATACATTTCTGCAGCCTAAACCAAAATAATCAAAAATATCATGCCCCAAGTTTTCAATTTGTAGTTCAGTTTCACTACCATCTAAAACGGCAATACTATTTCTATTTTTGCGTATAATATTAGGAACATTACCAAAATAGTAATCGAAATAACGTGAACTGTTGTTACTCCCAGTAGCAATAATGGCATCAAAATCTTTTAATCTTTCTGTGTAAACTATCTGATTTGCAAAATCTGGTTCGATGATTACTAACTCTTTCAATAAGGCTGGTAATAATTTATCATCAGATGAAGACATTTTTATTAATGCAATATTTCCAGTGGCTAAAACACAAATCACATCATGAAAACCGACTAGAGGAATGTTGCCTGCTAAAGTTAAACCAACTTTTTTTGGATTTTCAGCTAATTTAACATCCATGAGCCAAATCTCTAAATCATTAGTATTAAGCATTTTGGTTAGAGAAGCAATCGATCTTTGTACTTCTTCAATGGTAAACCATCCATTGTTATGGCAAGTAGAATTGATCACTTCTACAAACTCATCGCTAGGCTTTGCCATAAACTCGCATAACTTTTGTAATGCAATTTTTATTTTTCCTTGATCAAGTGATGACATATTTAGAACTATTATAAATGATTTAGTGTTATATTTGCACTGCAAAGGTAAACTTAGCAAAAGATATAGACGAACACATGGCAATTATAATTACAGACGAGTGCATTAACTGTGGAGCCTGCGAGCCGGAATGCCCGAATAATGCAATATATGATGCAGGCACAGCCTGGAGATTTTCTGATGGTACGAATTTAGATGGTATCATTGATTTTGGTGGAAAACAAATAGATGCGGGTGCTGCACAAGAAGCAGTTTCTGATGAAGTTTACTACATTGTTTCTGACAAATGTACAGAATGTAAAGGTTTTCATGATGAACCTCAATGTGCTGCAGTTTGCCCTGTAGATTGTTGTATAGATGATGAAAATGTTCGTGAAACTGAAGAAGAATTGTTAGCGAAAAAAGCTTGGTTACACCAAGAAGATTAGCTGTTAGTTTTGAGTCGTATGGCTTTAACAAAATATATAAAAGGAGATTCTTAATTTAGAATCTCCTTTTTTGATACAATTAAATCTCATACTAGTCTTTATTTGGTATAATTAAAACTGGGCAAGTTGCTTTTCTCGCCACACTTTCTGCAACACTTCCCATTAATAAATGATTAATTCCTGTTCTACCATGCGTACCAATTACAATTAATTCTGCGCCCCATAACTCAGCTTGTTGAATAATTCCATGACTTGCTGTATCTATAGTAGATAAATAGGTAGTAACAATACCATTAGCAAATTTACTTTCCATTTCTTTAAGTAAAACATGACTATTTTCTTCACTATTATCGTACATTTCTAAAAATACTGGAGCAAGCGTAAAATCTGCACCTACACTTGTTGGCATAGGTTCAATAATATTTAATAATGCAATTTCTGCTTTATATTTTAATGCCATTTCATATCCAGCTTTTGCTGCTTTTTCTGCACAAGTGCTATTGTCAACTGCAATTAAAATCTTTTTAAATTCCATATTTTAACGTATTAATGTAAATACTAATTTAACAATATTTCTTGGTAAATTGTTCATTTAAAGTTTATCCTTACATTTACATACAGATTTAAATTATGAATAATTACCAAGTTTGTACAGTTGCAATTGCACCATTAAGGAAAGAGCCCTCAGATAGAAGTGAAATTGTATCTCAATTATTATTTGGAGATAGAGTAAAAATTTTACAGAAAGAAGAAAAGTGGTGCCTAGTGGTAACTCTTCATGATAACTATGAGGGTTGGATGGACTATAAGCAATTAGAAAAGCTTTCTGAATTAAAATATAATGATGAAAAAGGCTTTATATATGTTGCGCCAATGCAATTAGAAAATAAATTAATAGCAACGGATGGTTCAAAATATTATTTAACTGCTGGTAGTTCAATTCCTTATTATGATAATGGTTTTTGTTATTTGGGAGATCAAAAATTTGAAGTAAAATTTAATCCAATAATTCCTGATCATTATAAAATTAAAGGAAATATTGAGCAAATAGCTAAATTTTTTCAAAATGCACCATATCTTTGGGGTGGAAGAACGCTATTTGGTATTGACTGCTCTGGTTTTGTTCAAATTGTTTATAAATTAAATGGCATACAGCTTAATCGGGATGCTTGTCAGCAAGCCGAAAAAGGCGAAATAGTTGATTTTTTAACTTCAGCACAAGTAGGTGATTTAGCCTTTTTTGATAATGAAAATGGAAAAATTACGCATGTTGGCTTGATGATTGGGAATGATAAAATTATACACTCAACTGGTAAGGTTAGAATCGATCCAATAGATGATCAAGGGATTTATAATGCAGAATTAGGAAAATACACCCATAAATTAAGGATTATAAAGAGGTTTTTTTAGTAATTTATATAGTATTTTGTCCGAAATTCACAGAAATAAAGCTTCCACTTTTAATGATAAACCTTTAACTTATCTACCCCATCAATTCTTTCATCAATTTATCGAAATTAGCCTTTAAATCTGCTAGTTCTTCTTCAACTTTAGTTAATCGCTCTTCTAATTGATGAGTTGATTTTGGAGCTGCTTTATTTAGATATTCCTCTTCAATACTCTCCACATCTCCAGCAAACAAATGCATATATCTTTGTTCTTTCTGACCAGGTTTGCGTGATAACTGTTTGATGTAAGCTGGTTCTACAGCTGCTAATTTTTCTAAAGTTTGTTGAACTTCCTCTAAAGTTTCGAACTCATGCAAACGTCCTGAATTAGTATTTATTTCTCCTGGAGTTTGTGGCCCTCGTAAAAATAATAAACACATAATGGCCACTTCTGCAGGTAAAACTGGAAAAGCTATGGCGAAATTATGTTTGTATTTTGTATTTCTGATAGATCCACCTGTTGCAGTTGAAATTAAACCTGCAATTTTTAAAGAATTAAGCGCAGTTGAAATTGTAGATTCATCATATTGGACTATAGGTTTACGAGATGTTTTTTGGTTACATGCCGCAGATAATCCATTTAACGTCATAGGGTAATAATCTGGTGTAGTTTTGCATTTTTCCATTAATGCGCCCAAAATTCTTATTTGTTCAGCATTTAATACAGGTAAATTTTTAGTGAAATCCATGTTTTAAAGATAAATTAATTTGGCAAATTTAAAAACTATCATTACGTAGACTTAAGCACGTTAATTCGTGTTATCTACTAATTTTTCGTTATATTTGTGTAGTACAAAAAGCAATATTATGGAGCCTAAAGTTAGAAAAATGGCTATGGTTGTGAATAAATATAATATGCACGATCATGATCAGTCTTTTGAAGATATAAAATATTGGTTATCTAAAACTCCTTTAGAAAGAGTAAGCGCTGTTACTTTTTTAATAAATCAATTTCTAAAACCTGGGCAGCGGATGGACAAGACTAAGTTTAAAAAAAATATCCTTAAATAATGATCATTTCAACAGATTTTGAAGATTTTCTTAAATTACTAAATCTATACAAGGTTGAGTATTTAGTAGTTGGTGGATATGCAATGGCATTTCATGGAAAGCCCAGATATACGGGGGATTTAGATGTATGGATTAATATTTCTAGAGAAAATTCATTAAAGATGGTATCTGTAATAAATGATTTTGGTTTTGGATCAGTTGGATTTACAGCTGTAGATTTTTCAAAACCTAATCTAATTAATCAGATAGGTTATCCACCTTTAAGGATTGATATTTTAACTAGTATAGATGGAGTTAGTTTTGATGAGGCTTACGCTGTGAAATTAGAGATTGCATTAGATGGCGATTTAGTAATTAAGTATATTGGGCTTGATGAGCTAATTAAAAATAAGAGATCTAGTGGTAGAAAAATTGATATTGCAGATGTTGCAGATTTAGAAAAAACACTCAAAAATCCTTAATCTTCCATTTCCCAAACGATCACTTGTCTATCATCTCCAGTAGAAATTAAGAATTCTCCACTATTCGACCAAACGATTTTATTTATGGAATGACTATGGCCTACACCCACTTTCTCTAAATTTAATATTTTATACAATTTAAAATTTTCTGCATCCCAAAGTTTAATGCTTTTATCTTGACTGCAAGTTGCAAAATAAGGTAGGGTGGGATGGAATTTGATATCGTAAATCGTAAATAAGTGTGCAGGAATGGTATTCACTAAATCGTAATTAGGTAAATTCCATATTTTTAGTTGTGCATCTCTACTGCCAGAAATTAAGTATTTTCCAGAGGGATGATAAGCTAATGAAGTAGTAGGTAAAGTATGGCTATCTAAAGTATGTTTTAAGCTGTAATCAGAAGTATTGTAAATCCTAATCAAATTGTCTTTACTTCCAAACGCAATTTCTGTTTCATCTGGAGATAATGCAATAGTTCTAACCGTATTTTCTGCAACCTGAAAACGATGTGTTTCTGAATAATCAGTCAAAGACCAAATCGCCACACTTCCATCTTCACTTGCGGTTAAAAATTCATTCTTGCTTTTAATCGATTTAATATCAAAAATTGGCTTAGGATGAGCGTTAACTCTCACAACTATTTTTTGTTTTATAAAATCGTAAACAAAAAAGACACCACTTCGTTCGCCAATAAATAATTGATTATTGAAATTATGAAGGCAATAAACAGAGTTTTGTACTGGAACTTTAACCATTACAAATTCCATTTTCTTGAGTGACCATTCTACGACACCTTTATCATTCCCTGCACTAAAAAAAATACCTTCTTTATCAGAATTTGCTAAAGCGTAAACTGGGTTTTGGTGACCAGTAAAAGTATGTTTGTGTTTAAGCATTTCGGTTGGGTGTTGTGGGTTGCATTTTATGAGTTGCCAGTCAGGTTGCAGGTATAGCAGCTAAACATAGAACTTATAACCTACAACATAGAACTCATTTATGTCTTTTCTCTAAATTCTTTGCAATATCTTGAATTGATAAACCTTTTTCTTTTAATAAAAACATCAAGTGAAAAAGTAAGTCTGAAGCCTCTCCAACAAACTCTTCTTCAGTTTCTGCCAATGCTGCAATTACAGTTTCTACACCTTCTTCTCCAACTTTTTGCGCAATTTTATTTAAACCTTTAGCTCTCATTCTATTGATATAAGAACCTTCAACTGGGTTTTCATATCGATCTGTTATTATGTTTTCTAATTTAAAAATAAAATTCTGATTATAATTGGTATTAAAACAGCTCCGGCTTCCAGTGTGACAAGTTGGACCAGCTGGTTTTGCTTTAATCAAAATTGTATCTTTATCGCAATCGATATGCATTGACTTTACCAGTAAAAAATTTCCACTTTCTTCACCTTTGGTCCATAAGCGATTTTTAGAGCGAGAAAAGAACGTGACTTTTCTTTCTTCTTCAGTTTTTTCAAATGCTTCAGCATTCATGTAGCCTAACATTAAAACTTCTAACGTTTGTTCATCTTGTATTACTACAGGAACCAAACCATCACTTTTATTGAAATCTATTTTCATTGTTTAATCTTTATTTAGATTTGTCATCCTGAGGAACGAAGGATCTCTTATTAATAAATTGCTAAAAGAGATTCTTCACTGCGTTCATGATTGCAAAATTATATCCTTACCGGAATATTATTTCTTTTTAACTCTTCTTTTAACTCAGGTATCAAAATCTCACCAAAATGAAAAACTGAAGCAGCTAATGCAGCATCAACATTTGCTTTTTGAAATACCTCTGTAAAATGTTCCGTTTTACCAGCGCCACCAGAGGCGATGATTGGGATATTAATCATTTTATTGATTTTGGCTAATAAACTGCAGTCGAAACCTTGTTTTGTGCCATCATGATCCATAGAAGTTAACAAAATTTCTCCAGCACCTAAATCCTCAGCATGTCTTATCCAGTTTTCAGTTTCTAATTCAGTAATTAATCGACCACCATTTAAGTGAACCATATTTTTACCTTTGACTAATTTAGTATCAACGGCTAAAACAACAAATTGCGACCCAAAATTTTTAGCTAGATCTGCAATTAATTGTGGGTTACGCACTGCTGCAGAATTTATACTGATTTTATCTGCACCTGCATTTAATAGCGCTTCAGCATCGACAATTTCGGATATGCCACCACCTATGGTGAATGGTATATTTAATTGTCTAGCTACAGATTTAACCATATCTATCATGGTTTTTCTGCGTTCATGTGTGGCTGTGATGTCTAAAAAAACCAATTCATCAGCGCCTTGCTGTGCATATTGCGCTGCTAATTCTACTGGGTCGCCAGCGTCGCGTAAGTCAACAAAGTTTACACCTTTTACTGTTCGGCCATCTTTTACGTCTAAACAAGGGATTATTCTTTTACTAAGCATTTTTGTTTTGTAGTTGTCATACTGAGCATAGCGAAGTATCTCGATTAGAGATTCTTCCTGCGTCAGAATGACAAAATTTAAGGGTTTAGATCGAACTCAACATTTTTAAATTCCACTCTTTAATCTGTTCGATAGAAATTCTATTTTCGTATATTGCTTTTCCAACGACAACACTTCTTATTGGATATTTAGCTAATTCTTGAACATCTTCCATAGAACTAACTCCACCAGAAGCAATTAATTTTATCATCGGTGAATGATCTAATAATTTTTTATAAAGATCAACAGCAGCACCTTCCAGTTTTCCATCTTTGCTTATATCTGTACACAAAAAACGGAAGAAACCTAATGCTAAACATTTATCAACGTAATCCATTAGCTTAATTGGAGAGCTTTCCATCCAACCAGAATATTTGATTACCTCATCTAATACATCAATTGCAATTACAATTCGATTGGCATAATCTTCTTTTTTTGCAAAAGCTTCGCTTAAATCTGGTAAGAAATCTGGATTACTGATTGCTTGTGTACCAACAATAACTCGATGAATTCCTGAGTCTAAAAGATTATTTACTTGCTCAATCGTTCTAATTCCACCACCATATTGAACCCGCATTTCAGTTTTTTTAATGATTTCAAACAAGGTTTTTTGATTTGTAAAATCACCTTTTGCTCCATTCAAATCTATAATATGGATGAAATCTGTACCATTGCTATGGTAACGAGCGATCATTTCTTCTATAGAAACATCATATTCTGTTTTTTGATTATAGTCGCCTTCGCGTAAGCGGACAACTTTTCCATCTAAAATATCTATTGCTGGTATGATATACATTTTATGAGTTTAGGTTTGAGAAGTTTTTCAATATTTGCTCTCCTGCTTCACCAGATTTCTCCGGATGAAACTGAACGCCGTAAAAATTATCTTTCTGTATTGCTGCGGAAAATTTGTTGCCATAATTAACTGCTGCAATATCAAAATTACGGTTATATTCAATAAAATAAGAATGCACAAAGTAAAATTGTGTATTTAATGGAACGTTTTCAAACAATGGATTGTTTATATAATCCACGTTATTCCACCCCATATGTGGTATTTTAATACCTAATTCCTTTTTAAAAAGTTTAGTTTTTAAAGGTATAATATTCAATAATTTGGCATCGCCTTCTTCAGAATGTTGAGTTAGCAATTGCATGCCAACACAAATGCCTAAAACAGGTTTTTTTAGCGCTTTAATAGAATCTACCAACCCTGTTTGAACTAGTTTTTTCATTGCCGCACCACCATGACCAACACCTGGAATAATAATGTGGCTATATTTTTCAAAATCAGCTACTACGTTAATCATTCCATAAGAAATATTTTGTCTTTCTAAGGCAGCTGTTAAGGAAAATATGTTCCCTGCTCCGTAATTAACTATACCTATCATTTATAAAAGTCCCTTAGTACTTGGTAAAACCATTTTTTCAGCATCGCGTTTAACGGCCATTTTTATTGCTTTTGCAAAAGCCTTAAAAATCGCTTCAATTTTATGATGCTCGTTATCTCCCTCTGCTTTGATATTCAAATTGCATTTGGCAGCATCGCTGAATGATTTAAAGAAGTGATAAAACATTTCTGTGGGCATATCTCCAACTTTTTCTCGTTTAAAAACTGCATCCCAAACTAGCCAATTTCTTCCCCCGAAATCTATGGCAACTTGAGCTAAACAATCGTCCATTGGTAAACAAAAACCATATCTTTCAATGCCTAACTTATTTCCTATAGCTTGCGCAAAAGCTTCGCCTAAAGCTATTCCTGTGTCTTCAATAGTGTGATGTTCATCAATTTGTAAATCCCCAATAGCAATAATATCTAAATTCATACTGCCATGTCTAGCAATTTGATCTAACATATGATCGAAAAAGTTTAACCCAGTTTTAATGCTAGCTATACCAGTTCCGTCTAAGTCTAAGTTGATTTTAATGTCTGTTTCATTGGTTTTACGAAGGTGACTAACTTTTCTTGCTCCAGCTCTTAAAAAACTGTAAATATCTTCCCAATTTTGAGTTTCTAATGCAATTACATCTGTTAACTCTTCAGCTTTTGCCATTCCTTCTTTACTACCTAACTCATCGTTTTGACGTAAAAAGATTGCTTTTGAACCTAGGTTTTTAGCTAGAATAACATCGTTTAATCGATCTCCAATTACAAAGGAGTTTTTTAAATCGTAATCTCCATTAAAGTATTTGGTTAACAAACCAGTGTTGGGTTTACGAGTGGGGGCATTGTCTTTAGCAAACGTTCTATCTATCACAATTTCACTAAAGTTAACACATTCATTTGCAAAGGTATCAATCATGAAATTATGTATAGGCCAGAATTTTTCTTCAGGGTTTGATGGTGTGCCTAATCCATCTTGATTAGTCACCATTACCAGTTCAAAATCCAACTCTGTTGCAATTTTAGAAAGGTAATACAAAGCTCTTGGATAGAATTTAAGCTTCGCAAAACTATCAACTTGTTCATCTTCTGGCTCAATATTTAACGTACCGTCACGATCTATAAATAATACTTTCTTCATTACATTTTCTCTAAAATACTGATTAATTGGTTGTTTTCTTCTGCTGTTCCAATTGTTATTCGCAGGCAACCTTCGCAAAGCGATACTTTTGAGCGATCTCTGACGATAACCCCATTATCTACTAATAAATTATAGGTTGCTAATGAATCATCTACTTCAACTAAAATAAAATTAGCATCAGAAGGATAAACCTTTTTTACAAATGATAATTTTATTAAATCTGCGCTTAATTGCTCTCTTTCGTTTACTGTAATTTTTATCCATTCATTAACCTGCTGCATATTTTCTAAAGCAGCTAAAGCTAAATCTTGCGTTGCTTGATTAACATTGTACGGAGCCTTTACCTTGTTCAAAATATCTATTACAGGCCTAGATGAAAAAGCCATACCTAAACGTAAGCCGGCAAGCCCCCAAGCTTTAGAAAATGTTTGTAATACCACTAAATTTGAATATTCCGTAAGTTCTTGTATAAAAGTCTTCTGCTTAGCGTAGTTAATGTAGGCTTCATCTATTACTACTAAACCAGTAAAGTTGGCTAAAATCGTTTCTATGTCTGTTCTATGGATAGAATTACCTGTAGGATTATTGGGCGAACAGATGAAGATGATTTTGGTATTTACATCAATCGCTTCCGCAATTTTCTCTAAATCTAATTGAAAATTAGCCAATAAATCTACTTTTCTGACCTCCACATCATTAATGTTTGCAGAAACCTCATACATGCCATACGTAGGAGGGAGGATGATCACATTGTCTTTACCAGGATTACAAAATGCCCGAAATAATAAATCTATTGCCTCGTCGCTACCATTGCCTAAAAATGTGTTTTCTATTGGTACGCCTTTAATTTTACTAATCGCATCTTTTAAATTTAATTGTAAAGGATCAGGGTAACGATTGTAGTTTGCTGGTAGAGGTGAACCATAGCTATTTTCATTTGCATCTAAAAAAACACTTGCCTGACCTTTAAATTCGTCCCTTGCAGTAGAATAAGGTTTTAATGTTTTTATATTTTCTCTTTGTAAGTCTTTAATGTCCATTTTTTTAGTTTTATTCGTCACCCTGAATTTATTTAAGGATCTTTCTTAGCGAGATAGATGCTGAAATAAATTCAGCATGACGTTAATCTTAAACAAATTCTCTATATGAGTTTTTTCAATCTTATCGTTACAGCGTTCTTATGTGCTTGTAAGCCTTCTGCAGTTGCTAATACTTCAACGGTATTGCCAATATTCTTTAATCCATTGACTGTGAGATGTTGAAAAGTTATTTTCTTAAGAAAAGTATCAACTGAAACTCCTGAAAACGCTTTTGCAAAGCCACTTGTAGGTAAAGTATGATTAGTTCCTGAGGCATAATCTCCTACACTTTCTGGTGTTAAATTTCCTAAAAATACAGATCCTGCATTGACAATCAATGGAATAAGCGGTTGAAAATTCTCTGATGCAATGATTAAGTGCTCTGGGGCATAAGTATTGCTGAAATCCATCGCTTCGTTAATCGTTTCAGTTAACACTGCGTAAGAATTTGCAATTGCTTTGCTAGCAATATCTCTTCTTGGTAAGTCAATTAACTGATTTTCAATTTCATTTAGTGTTTTAGTTATAATTTCACTTGATGTAGAGACTATTATAGACTGACTATCAATGCCGTGCTCAGCTTGAGCAAGAAGGTCTGCAGCGATAAATGACGGATTGGCAGTCTCATCTGCAACCACTAAAACCTCTGAAGGACCAGCAGGCATGTCGATTGCAACTGTATTTTGAACTTGCTTTTTGGCTTCAGTAACATACCTATTGCCTGGTCCAAATATCTTATCAACTTTAGGAATTGAATCTGTACCAAATGCCATTGCTGCTATAGCCTGAGCGCCGCCAACTAAGTAAACTTTTTCGATGTTTAATAATGTAGCAACGTAAGCGATATAGGTATTGATAGCGCCATCACTTTGTGGAGGTGAACATACAATAATTTCTTTACAGCCTGCAATTTTTGCAGGAATACCGAGCATTAACAAGGTACTAGGCAGTACAGCGGTGCCTCCAGGGATATAAAGTCCTACTTTTTCAATCGCTCTACTCTCTCTCCAGCAAGTAACACCCGGCATTGTTTCAATTTTATCCTCCGACTTTAATTGCGCCTCGTGAAATTTATAGATATTTTGATAAGCAATGTCAATGGAACTTTTTACTGAATAAGGTATCTCTTTTGCTAATCTTTCAATTGCTGTTTTATCAATAAACAATTGGTTTAATTCAACTTTATCAAATTGAGATGCGTAGGAGTATAGTGCTTTGTCTCCATCAGATTTTACCGTAGAAATGATGTTGTTCACAGTAGATATGATCAAATTATCGTCTGAAAT
>JBBSRF010000048.1:0-12097 GCA_038243335.1 Sphingobacteriales bacterium | reverse complement strand
TAGATGGAATTTACACTGCAGACCCAGAGAAAGACCCGACTGCAACTAAATATGCTAATATTTCATTTAAAGAAGTTTATGCTAAAGGCTTAAATGTAATGGATATGACAGCGTTCACTTTGTGCGAAGAAAACAATGTTCCAATTATCGTGTTTGATATGAATAAGTCAGGTAATTTTATGAAAATTGCTGATGGAGAAGAAATAGGTACCTTAGTAAAAGGCTAAATATGCCTATTTTTTATATTTTTGAATAAATACTACAAATTATGAATGACCTCATAAAAAAACAATTAGAAGATGCGCAAGCAACAATGGATAAAGCAATTGCCCATTGTGAAGCTGAATTAACTAAAATTAGAGCTGGTAAAGCATCGGCTGGAATGTTAGACGGAATCATGGTTGATTATTACGGCAGCCCTACTCCATTATCACAGGTTGGTGGTATTACCACGCCAGATGCCCGTACTTTAATTATTCAGCCTTGGGAAAAAGCTTTGTTAGTACCAATTGAGCGTGCCATTATGGAAGCCAATATTGGAATTAATCCTCAAAATGATGGGGTAATTATTCGTTTAGTTGTTCCACCTCTAACAGAGGAACGTAGAAAGGATTTAGTTAAAAAAGTTAAAGAAGAAGCAGAAAACGGTAAAATTACCATTCGTAATATTCGTAAAGATGCTAACTCTAAAATCCAAAAATTAAAAGGTGAAGGTATCTCTGAAGATGAAGTTAAAACTGGAGAAGGTGAAGTTCAAAAAATAACAGATGCTTATATTATTAAAGTAGATAAACATGCAGAAGTTAAGGAAAAAGATATCATGACGATTTAATTTCTATATCGTTAAAATGTAATATAAAAGGGAATGTAGCTGTGCTTCATTCCCTTTGTTTATTTTTGTGCCCCAAATAAAAAATTAATGAATTTACTTGTACAATATTTAAAAGCATATAAATGGGTGGTGGTGCTCGCTTTAGTTTTAGCGGCATTCAACATCGGATTTTCCTTACTAGATCCTTATTTTACGGGTAGGATTTTAGATAAATACATCAATAGACATACCGAATTAAGTAGAAGTGAATATACTTGGGGCGTTTTAGGTTTAGTTGGTTTGGCCGTTGGAGCTGCAATGGTTTCAAGAATTGCCAAAAACTTGCAAGATTATTTTACCAATATTATTGTACAAAAAGTTGGAGCTAAAATGTATTCAGATGGTTTAAAACACTCCTTAGAATTACCCTACCAAGTTTTTGAAGATCAACGAAGTGGAGAGACTTTAGGAATTTTACAAAAAGTTAGAACAGATAGTGAAAAATTCATTACCTCTTTTATTAGTGTACTCTTTGTAAGCTCAATCGGATTAATTTTTGTAACCGTATATTCCTTAAGTGTAAGTTATAAAGTGTCACTAGTTTATGCAGCATCAATTCCAATTATTAGCTTTTTAAGCTGGTTTTTAAGTAGAAAAATTAAAACAATACAACGTTCCATTGTGGCAGAAACTACAGCACTGGCTGGCTCTACAACAGAATCACTTCGTAATATAGAATTGGTGAAAAGTTTAGGCTTGGCTAGTCAAGAAATTGAAAGACTAAATAAAACTACCTATAAAATTTTAGGTTTAGAATTAAGGAAAGTGAAGTATGTGCGAAGCATGAGCTTTGTACAAGGAACAACAGTAAATCTGGTTCGTAGTACAATGGTTGTCGTTTTGTTGATGTTGATTTTTGATAAAGCAATAACTCCAGGACAATATTTTTCCTTTTTATTTTATTCATTTTTTCTATTCGGTCCTTTACAAGAATTAGGCAACGTTATTCTTTCGTGGAGAGAGGCCGAAGTTTCGCTAGGTAATTTTAAAAAGATATTGAACACGCCAATTGATGTTAAACCTGCTCATCCAGTCCAAATTCAAAAAGTTAATGACTTGGCATTTGACAATGTTAGCTTTAAACATTTATCGGGTAAACACAATGCATTAAACAGTGTGAGTTTTCAGGTTAAAAATGGAGAAACAATTGCTTTTGTGGGGCCATCTGGTTCCGGTAAAACAACTTTAGTAAAGTTATTGGTTGGTTTATATCAACCGATTGAAGGAGAAGTGTTTTACAATTCAATTTCAGGTAAAGAAATAGACTTAGACCAACTGCGAGAAAAAATTGGTTTTGTAACTCAAGATACTCAACTTTTCTCGGGTACGATTAGAGAGAATTTGCAATTTGTAAAACCAGGTGCAACTGATGAAGATTGTATGAAAGTTTTACATCAGGCAGCGTGCCATAATTTATTAGCGAGAGCAGACAACGGTTTAGATACTGTAATTGGAGAAGGTGGTGTAAAAGTTTCTGGAGGGGAGAAGCAACGTTTATCAATTGCTAGAGCATTATTACGTGATCCAGATATTTTAGTATTTGATGAAGCTACCTCTTCTTTAGATTCTTTAACTGAAGAAGAAATTACTGCTACCATTAGAGATGTTTCTGTACTTACAAGCCATATCACCATATTAATTGCCCACCGTTTATCTACCATTCGCCATGCAGATAGAATTTATGTGTTAGAAAAAGGCAATATTATTGAACAAGGTAAACATGAAGATTTATTGGTAGAAAAAGGATTGTATTACGCCATGTGGAGACAGCAAGTAGGGGAAAGATAGTGAAAATGATTACACCGATTCTCTATTGCTAATTTTGCCCTTACTTCTCTTTGTGGTTAAAATAATAGGTTAGGATTTAAGTCTAGAATTATAAACTAAGCTAACTGTCTATATCTGATCTTGAATATTATCTGCTGGTTTAATATCTGCTAATGTTAATGTCAACAATGATTTTGTTTTGAAATAAGTTACCCCAGCAACGATTAAAGTCATACCGCCACCAAAAACTACGGCAGGAACTGTACGCATCAGCTTTGCTGTTAAACCCGATTCGAAAGCACCGATCTCATTTGATGAGCCAATAAACATGCTATTTACCGCAGACACTCTACCCCGCATTTCATCTGGCGTAAGCAATTGCATAATGGTGGAACGAATAATTACACTAACACTATCAAAAGCACCCTCACAGAATAAAAAGAATAGGGTTAGATAGAAACTCTTAGATAAACCATAGCAAATAATACTGATGGCAAAACCGGTAACTGCAATGATTAAATTACGCCAAGGCTTATTCATTGGAGAAAATCTTGTCATAGCCAACATGGTTAACATAGCGCCCATTGATGCAGCAGCTCTCATAATTCCTAAACCTTCTGGCCCCACTTTTAAAATATCATTAGCGAAAACTGGCAATAAGGCTACTGCACCACCAAAAAATACAGAAAACAAGTCTAAGCTCATTGCACCAATCATCATTTTACTCTTAAAAACAAAGTTGATACCTTCTGTTAAGCTTTTTATAATTTTCTCTTTAGGTATAAATTTTGGTGGATGTGGATTTAGAAAGAAAATACATACCAATGCGATGAATATAAATACAATGATGACAACATAAGAAACTGTAATACCTAGAAAACCATAAATAAGTCCGCCTGCAAATGGACCTAAAATGGAAGCGAATTGCCAACTTGAACTACTCCAAGTTGCTGCATTCGGATAAAGCTCTTTTGGTAATATTTGCGCCATTAGAGAGAATGTTGCTGGTCCAAAAAACCCTCTTGCCAAACCAACGCCGAAAATCATACCGTACATTATCGGTACGATATATGAATTAGGCACATAATTATGCATTTGACCAGATGTTGCAACTAACATCACAATAGAGCATAAAAATACACCGCTAAATATTTTTAAAAGCAGGCCTCTTTTTTCTGATTTATCTGCAACATATCCTCCATAAAGCGCTATACCAATAGCAGGTACAGCTTCGCATAAACCAATTAAACCTAAAGCTAGTGGATCTTTTGTGAGATGATAGATATGAAAGCCAATAATTACAGCTTGCATTTGGTAAGCAAAGGTGAAGAAAAATCGCATACCTAAATAGGAACGAAACTCTCTGTATCTCAGTGCTGCAAATGAATCACTTTTTTCTTCAATATTGGATAAATCTTTCAATGATTATTTTCTTATTTGCTGCTAAATTAAGGGTTCCGTAGGATTGTTTTTGTAATGATCTAACTTGTATTGAAACATTTCGCTCATTCTCGCTGCTCTCCATTTGGCTTCTTCAGCTTTTTCACCAACAAAATGATTATCTATAGTTTGATTCCATAAGAAAATCCAAGTATCGAAATGTTCTTTGGAAATAGGTAATTTAGCATGTTTTAGAAAGGGACTTCCATTGTAAGCGGGGGTTTCTAAAAGAATAGTTTGCCAAAAATCGTACATTCTTTGCAAATGCTTCTCCCAATTATCTCCAATAATTCCATTAAAAATTGGAGACAATAATTCATCTTTTCTTATTTTTCCATAAAAATCATCAACCAATAACTTTACATCGTTTAAAGTAGAAATATCTTTATTTTCTGTTTCCATTCAAGGCAAATATAAGCTGTTGACTTTTATTTAACCAATTGATCATTTAAAATAATTTGATTTTAATAAATATACAATTCGTCATGCTGTTCCGATAACTATCGGATTTATTTCAGCATCTGTAAGATAGACCCTGAAATAAACAGCGAAGCTCTCTTGAATTCAAAAATCAATAAGAGCAACTGAAAAATTCAGGGTTACGATCAATTGACATAGACCCGCGAGGTTTGATTAAATAATCGCAGCATAAAAATCTCGATAAGACTCGTACATATCATCTGCCTGATTAATTGCAGATGATGCCGCAATCCCATAAATGCCAGTTTCCATTAGCGATGGAATATCTATGAGATTGACGCCGCCAACTGCTAATATTGGTAAATTGATTTCTTTAATTCTAAGTTGTTCTACCGCAAAAGCATATCCTTTATAACCAATCATTGGTGCAGTATTTGGTTTAGTGGTGGTAATAGAAAATGGCCCAAAACCAGCATAATCAGCACCTTCTTTAGCTAATCTTATTAAATTTTCTACGGTATTTGCAGAACCTCCTAAAGTAAATTCTTCACCAATCAACTTACGTAAAGCAGTAAAATCGGCATCCATATCTTCAATATGAAAACCTTGAATATCTCCTTTTCCCTTTAAATGAATATGGTCGGTAATAATTAAAGTTGCACCCCAATCATCACAAGTTTCACCGATTATAGCAATATCGTTTAAAAGATCTTCATCAGTTTTTGTTAAACAACGATATTGAATCCATTTAGCACCTGCCTCGCAAGCAATTTGCACCTGCTCAATGTGTGTATGTTGAGGAATATCGTGAGTGATGAATTGAAATTTTTCAATGTATTTTTTCATTTTTTTGCTTTACATTTAAAATTTTTCACTAATTGAGGTTGCTCCATTGTAACGAGCAATAACGAAACAATCTTTCTTATAAATAAAAATTGCTTCGTTAATTAGTAATTAGATTTTAAAATTTAAGATTCAAACTTAATAAAAAGTTACGGGTTGCTTGTGGGTAGTAATAATTTGAACGATCTAAATCACCACCATAAAGATAATTATAGGTTGCACCATTGCTTTCATAAAGAGTACTAAACACATTGTTTACCAATAAGCTGATGCCTACATTTTTAACCCCCACAAAAGCAGTGTTGTAACTTAAACGAATGTCATTAATAAAAAAGCTAGATAATGTACGACTATTGGCAGAGGTGTTATCTAAATTTTGCTTTCCTACAAATTTGCTGATCAAAGCTATTTCGCTGTTTTTAATTATCTCATAGCCAATCTCGCTTGATGCAATTATTGACGGCGAGAAAGAAATATTGGAATTTTTATAGGTATTCGTTAATAAAGAATTGTCTAATTCATCATAAATAAACTCAGTAAATTCTTTTATTTTATTACGGCTTAAAGTTGCTGTTGCCGACCAATATAAATTACTTAATATCTGGTAACGACCATCAAATTCAATTCCTAATCTATAACTTTTAGGCACGTTTTGTCTAGTTTGTCCGCCAACTTCATTCAGCTTTCCTGTATTAATTAACTGATCTTTATATAACATGGCATAACCATTTAATCCTATACTAAACTTAGAAAATTGCGTCCTATAACCAGCTTCTATGTTGTTCAGGCTCTCAGATTTTGGTCTCGTGCTTAAGTTAGAATCGGTAAAATCTCTTCGGTTTGGTTCTTTATTACCAACAGCTATAGAAGCATATAAATTACTTTTTTGGTTAATGCGATATGTAATACCTGCTTTTGGATTAAAAAAGTTTAAGGTTGCATTTTGCTGAGCAGGATTTCCAACAAAATCTTTACCGAAATAAGAATAGTAAACATTTCTGTATTGTAAGTCTGCAAAAAGGTCTAGTTTATCTATTTGATAATTCATTCTGCCAAAAATATTGAAATCAGTTTTAAAAGCATCATTTTCATTATATCTATGTCTTATGGAAGAATTACCAGCATAATTCGCAAACTGTGCCCAAATAACCTCATCAAAATGTCTGCCTTTATACTCATTGTAAGCACCACCTAAAATAAAGTTCAAATTACTTTTTGGTGTATAATTTAAGGAATATGTAACGCCATAAAAATCGTTATCAAGCCATAATCTTCTCACTAAATCAGATTTTGAGATGGTTGTGCCTCCTATAACAACAGGTTCAATTTTGTAATCTGATAAAGTGCGATTTTTTTTAAATTCTTCGTAAAAGCCTCGCCCATATGTGTAATGTAGTGCTGCATTTGCAGTAATCTCATTTCCTAAAGTACGTGTATAAAATAATTGATAATGATCTTGCTGGTAATTGTCAGTCTGATTATCATAAGTAAATTCGTTATAAGTTCTGTCGGTTTTTAATTTTTCTTCAGAAATACCATTCCATGCTTGGTATGTTTTTTCTACACCACTAAAAACGTTGGCACGAAGAATATCATTTTTACCATAATAGGCTCCAGAAACAAAAAAAGATTTAAGATTTGAGGAGGCACGATCCACATAGCCATCAGATTTAATACGAGATAAACGTCCATCAAAAATGAACTTATTATTGATAAGTCCAGTTCCTAAGTTCACTGTGTTTTTCCAGGTACTGTAGGATCCGTAAGTATTATTTAATTCAGCATATGCTGAATCTCTTCTTGTTGTTGTTTGAATGTTTAAACTTGCTCCAAAAGCACCTGCTCCATTTGTGGATGTTCCAACACCACGTTGAATTTGAATGTTATCTACAGAAGAAGCTATATCTGGCAAGTTGATAAAAAAACTACCCTGACTTTCTGCATCGTTTAAAGGAATGCCATTTACAGTTACATTAATTCTCGTTGCATCACTGCCTCTAATTCTAATTCCTGTATAACCAATTCCAGCTCCAGCATCAGAACTTACCACAACAGATGGTGTTTGATTAAGTAAATAAGGCAAATCTCTACCAGCATTATTCTTTTCTAATGTTACCTTGTCTAAATTTTTAAAAGTTGTAGCCATATTTTTAGAGGCTCTAGTTGCACTTACTACAACTTCATCTGCAATAAAATTTTGCGTTAATAAATTAAAATTTACTGTGGTGCTAGCAATAATGTCTATGGTTTTTTCTACTGTTTTATAGCCAATATAACTTACATTAAAAATGTATTTACCCGCAGCTAAATTTAAGATATAGTCTCCATTTTTATCACTAACAATAGTTATAGACTTGTTTTTTAATTTAATTGTCGCACCAGACAGTGGATTTTGATTGTTTTCGGTAATTGTTCCCGAAACATTGAATTGAGCCATCGTAAGGATTGGACACAATAGCGTAGCCAAAGCTACCATCATTAATTTTTTCAATTTGTAAATTTGTTTTAGTTAAACCTGCCAAAAGTAGGGGTACTCCCAGCTTTAGTTAAACTCCATAAACCATTCCCTACGCCAGCATTATCTGGATCAGGTGCATTTAAAGTATTAAGTTGTAGGTTTTAAGTTTTAATAAGTTTCACTTATTACTTATAACGTTAACTGTCAACTCTAAAATGGGTATGTTCTCAGCCCTTATTTGCGTTTTTTACAAAACAAGGCACCCCTTATTGATGCAACAAAGGTAAAGCAAAAGAGTTGACATTAAAAAATGTTTAATGAAATATTGATTTTGAGCCTGTAAGTTAGCCGATTAGAAAAAGGTCAATTTCATTAATCGCGTTTTGCAGCCGATTATCTATTCCATTTACTACAACATAGTTTGCATTTAAAGCTTTTAATTCTGTATTCCAAACTTCCATAAAATGCTCACGCATGTGCGGAAAATCTCTCAATGGGTCTTCTTGCCATGGCAAATCTATGTCTAATAATAAATAAAAATCGTAAGGCTTTTGCATTAAACCATCTAAAACAGTTTGAGGTGTTTCGCCAAACATTTCATCACTCCAAATTTTAACGGTTAAAAAAGTGGTGTCGCAAATAATGAAATTAGTTTCGGTCATTGCCAATACAGACTCTTCTAAAGCAACTTGACCATGATACATGTTAATTTCGTCTTGCAAAGTA
This sequence comes from Sphingobacteriales bacterium, assembly GCA_038243335.1. GTDB lineage: Bacteria > Bacteroidota > Bacteroidia > Sphingobacteriales > Sphingobacteriaceae > Pedobacter. The sequence continues at coordinate 3,572 of JBBSRF010000048.1, read as the reverse complement.
CAATCTTGTTTTAAAGCAGCACAATAATAACGAGCATATTCTGGTACCCAAGGCACATTGTAATGTTTTGCCAATGCGATAGACATGGTAGATTTTCCAGTACTCTCTGGGCCAACGATTGCTATTTTTTTAATTGCTTTGTTCACGGTATATTTTTTTCCAATCTAAATAGCCTATTGTGGCAATAACTATGTATAAAGCATACATTAATCCAGTTGCATAAAGATCTTTAGAGAAATAAACGCCTACATAAATTGCATCTACAAAAATCCATATTAACCAATTTTGCAAAACTTTTCTTGCCAAGAATACCTGAGCAATAAGACTACAAGCGGTACAAAAACTATCTATAAAGGGAAAAGATGCATCTGTATTTTTGTGTAATAAAAACCCTAAAGCCAAAGTAAATATAATGATTCCTGCTATGGATAAAAGAATTTCATTTTTAGTGATTAAGCTAATGGGTCTACTTTCTTTTTGATTATTTCTCTGCTTGCTCCAATAATACCAGCCGTAGATATTCATTCCAAAAAAATAAAATTGTAGGCCCATATCGGCATATAGTTTACTATCAAAAAAAATGAATATGTAAATTAAAACACTAACAATTGCAATAGGCCAATTCCAAATGTTATTTTTTGCTGCCAGCCATACGCAGAGTGTACCTGTAACTACACCCAGCCATTCTAAAGGACTTGTTCCGAATATAAATTGAGATATACTTTCTTTAAAAGCATCAACCATTGATAACATTTTTCAAAAGTATAAATTAGATTTGAGTATTATGATGTGAGATAGGAGACAACTGATTAAATGATTCTGTCTAATTTTAAAATAAACAAAAAAATCCGGCAGGAAACAACGCCTACCGGAAAATAAACCAAACAAACTATTTATGAAGAATACCCTCATTACTGAGGATGCGTTAAATCATTTTGTTACAAATGAAACGCAATTCTAGATATCCTATTACAACATCATTGCCAATTTTTTTAAAATAGATAATAGATGACTATTTTATGACGACTAAGGTTAAATTAATATAAAAAAGGGTTTTTAAAATGCGTGTGACTTAAAAAAATAGCATCATTCTAGACTAGTTTTAAAATATTTAATTGTATATAATTTGATGCAGCTTATAAATTATTAGGACGTATACTTTAGATTTTAAATTTGCTTTCACTGCGTTCCTCATAATTGCAATAAATTTTAAAATAAAGCAATCATATATCCACTCAAAAACCTACCTTTGCATCCCGACGGAGTAGTTGGGATATTTCATTTATAGCACAGGAATTCTCCCAGCTAGCAGTCAAAATTTGACTATTTACTTTAGACTTTTATTAAAAACTTACAATGCCTAAAGACACTTCAATACGTTCAGTATTAATTATCGGATCAGGACCTATCATTATTGGTCAAGCTTGCGAATTTGATTACGCTGGTTCTCAAGCAGCACTTTCTTTAAAAGAAGAGGGGATTGCAGTTTCAATTATCAATTCTAACCCTGCAACAATCATGACCGATAAAGTTATCGGAGATCATGTTTATTTGTTGCCATTAACTTTAGAATCGATTGAACAGATCTTAATTGATCATGCAAACAATCCAGATTTACCAAAAATTGATGCTGTTTTACCAACAATGGGTGGCCAGACAGCGTTAAATCTATGTGTTGATGCAGAAGAACGCGGAATATGGGAAGCACACGGAGTAAGAATTATTGGAGTAGATGTTGCAGCAATTGAGAAAACTGAAAATAGAGAAGCCTTCCGTCAGCTAATGGTTGATATAGGTGTTGGTGTTGCACCTTCAAAAATTGCAAACTCATTTCTAGAAGGAAAAGAAGCAGCCCAAGAAATTGGCTATCCATTAGTAATTCGCCCGTCTTATACGCTTGGTGGTTCTGGTGGCGGATTTGTACATAAAAAGGAAGAATTTGATGCGGCTTTAAAACGTGGTTTAGAGGCCTCCCCAACTCATGAAGTTTTAGTTGAAAAAGCTGTTTTAGGTTGGAAAGAATATGAATTAGAACTTTTGAGAGATAGCAATGATAACGTAATTATCATTTGCTCGATTGAAAACTTTGACCCAATGGGTATACATACAGGAGACTCAATCACAGTTGCTCCTGCAATGACATTATCAGATAGATGTTACCAAGATATGCGTAACCAAGCGATTAAGATGATGCGTGCCATTGGTAATTTTGCTGGCGGATGTAATGTGCAGTTCTCTGTAAATCCAGATAATGATGATATTATCGCCATTGAAATTAATCCATGTGTTTCACGTTCATCGGCTTTAGAAAGTAAAGCAACTGTTTATCCAATTGATAAAATTGCCGCTAAATTAGCCATAGGTTATAATTTAGATGAACTAGAAAATCAAATTACTAAAACGACTTCAGCATACTTTGAACCTACATTAGATTACGTTATTGTAAAAATTCCTAGATGGAATTTTGATAAATTTAAAGGTGCTAATTTGGAATTAGGCTTACAGATGAAGTCTGTAGGAGAAGTGATGGCAATAGGCCGAAGCTTTATTGAAGCCTTACAAAAAGCAACGCAAAGTTTAGAAATAGGTAGGGCAGGATTAGGTGCAGATGGCAGACACAATAGAAATATTGAAGATATAATGCATGGCTTGGAGCATCCAAGTTGGAACAGATTGTTCTTAATTAAAGATGCCATGAGTATGGGTGTGCCATTAGAATCTATACGTAAAGTTACCAAAATAGATAAATGGTTTTTAACTCAAATTCAAGAATTAGTTGGATTAGAAACTGAACTTAAACGTTATTCTTTAAACAATATACCAAAAGATGTATTCTTTAATTTAAAGCAAAAGGGATTTTCAGATATACAAATTGCTTACGTATTAGGTAATGTAACGGAAGATGAAGTTTATAAACGTCGTAGAGATTTAGGAATTAAAAGAGTTTATAAAATGGTTGATACTTGTGCAGCAGAATTCGCAGCGCAAACACCTTATTTCTATTCAACTTTTGAAGAAGCTCCAATTCAGATTTCGATGACCACTGATGAAGTAATTTCAGATGGAGAAGGATTAGGCACAAACGAATCAATCGTTTCAGACAAGAAAAAAATAATAGTTTTAGGTTCCGGTCCGAATAGAATAGGACAAGGTATTGAATTTGATTATTCTTGTGTACATGGTTTATTGGCTGCAAAAGAAACGGGTTTCGAAGCGATTATGATTAATTGTAATCCCGAAACGGTATCTACAGATTTTAACATGGCCGATAAATTGTATTTCGAACCAGTTTTCTGGGAACATGTACGTGAGATTATCGAGCATGAAAAGCCAATTGGTGTAATTGTTCAGCTAGGTGGTCAGACTGCGCTTAAAATGGCTGAAAAACTGCATGAGAACGGCATCAAAATCATAGGTACATCATACAATGATATGGATGTTGCTGAAGATAGAGGTCGATTTTCAGATTTGCTAAAAGAATTAGAAATTCCTTATCCTAGATATGGCGTTGCCGAAAATGCAGAAGAAGCAATTGAAGTTGCAAAAGAAGTTGGCTATCCAGTTTTAGTACG
>JBBSRF010000047.1:0-12099 GCA_038243335.1 Sphingobacteriales bacterium | reverse complement strand
CTTTTTTAGGAGCCGTAACATCTTTAGCGCTTACACCACGAAACTCAATACTTTTGGCAGAGATGGTGCTTCCTTTTGTTTCTATAGCTAATACAGTACCTTCTGTCCACATATTAGGGTTTGGAGAAAAACTAAAGCCTAAATCATTAGTATACCAAACAATAGTATCATCGGAAACTTCACCAACTTCACCTAAAACTTTTGCTTTACGAATTGTTTTAACAATTGCTTTATTACAATTTAACCCAATTATTTTTTTTATTTCATCACTTTTAACAACTTCAAACCTAGGTGATCCAGGTAAATATTCTATTGAATTTGTTGCTACAGGACTTTGTGAATTTGCACCACCTTGCCTGTTTCCACCACCCATATTAAAATTTGCTTGCTCAGGAAAAGCTAAGGTTAATTTACTTTGCATTGCATAAGTTGTATCACTAACATCAAACACTTCTACTAATTTTTGATCAGCAAAAGTATAGTAATATTCTCTCTGACCACCCATTCCGCCAGCAAAGCGCATCATACGACCCATGCCACCACCGCCACCGCCATTACTCTCTTCATTCTCTACAACAGGCATATAGCTTGCGTTTGAAGCAGTGAATAACAATTCGAAATTTGATTTTTGAGCTTTTGGCATTCTAGCTTTCATCTCTTCACTTAAGTTAATACCTCTCTCTGCAGCCATGGCAACTGGATCTATAGTAGTTTCAAACTGAATTGCTCCAGATTTTTTTTGAGCATTAGCTGTTAGTGTAAATGCAAATATCCCTACAATGGCAATTATTACTTTTTTCATTTATATCTATAATTTATTTTAATGCTACAAATTTATTGTAGTTTTTAGATTTAAATTGTTAAAAAAGGTTAATTTCTACAACCTCACTATTCTTTTACAAAAAAGAAACATACCATTCGATTTAAAAAGATGAAAATAATTAGTATTCTGAGCTTTCTAACCATCCATTTGCTAAAACATCTGCGATATGCATCGTTTTAATAGGGATATTATTTTTCTTGATATATCCTTCAAGATGCATCAAACAAGATAAATCTGTTGAAATAATATATTCAGCTCCCATTTCTAGTGCATTATTAATTTTTTGTTGAGCCATTGCAGATGAAATTGCATCGAACTTAACAGCGAAAGTACCGCCAAAACCACAGCACATATCAGTATCTTTCATCTCAACCATCTCTAAACCATGTACTTTACTTAGTAACTGACGAGGCTCATCTTTGATTTTACATTCACGTAAGCCACTACAAGAATCATGATACACAGCTTTTCCATCAAGCTCTGCTCCAAAATAATCTTTCTTTAAAACATTAATTAAGAAATCTGATAATTCGAAAATATTACCTTGCATAGTTCTGCATTGATTATGAACTATAGTATTGGTAAACAAATCGTTAAAACCATTTTTTACCATCCCTACACAAGAAGCTGACGGTGCTACAATATATTCACTACCAGAAAAATCATCTAAAAATTTATTACCTATTTCTTTTGCCTGTTCCCAATAACCGGCGTTGTATGCTGGTTGACCGCAGCAAGTTTGTTTTGGATTGTAATTTACTGTGCAACCCGCTTTTTCTAATACTTTAATGGTGTTAAATGCAGTTTCTGGATATAATTGATCTACAAAGCAAGGTATAAATAGCTCTATTTTCATTAGGTTTATTTTAAAATTATAAACTGTTGTTAATTACAAACAGTTTTAGGCTCCACTTTTTTTAAGAAAAACAAAAATAGCAATCCTAAAATGAAAAATACAGCTAAAGCAATAATAGAGTTACGCATACTGCCTGTATATTCTTCAATATAACCAAAACTAAACATACCAATTACTAAGGCAACTTTCTCAGTTACATCGTAAAAGCTAAAAAAAGAAGTATGATCTGGACTTTCTTGAGGTAAAAATTTAGAATAGGTAGAACGTGATAAAGATTGAATACCACCCATAATTAAGCCTATAACTGCAGCTAATGCGTAAAATTGATACTCAGTTTGAACAAAGTAAGCAGCTATACAAGCCCCAATCCAAATTGTGACCACCCCAATTAAAACATTTACGTTTCCATATTTTTTAGATGATAAATAAGACATCAGCATTGCGCCTGGTATCGCAACAATTTGTAACAATAAAATAGTTGCAATTAATTTAGGTGTGGGTAGATGTAATTCTTTTTCTGCAAAGATTGTAGCAACTAGCATCACCGTTTGCACACCCATTGAATAAAAAAAGAAAGAAAATAAAAAGCGTTTTAAATAAGCCATTTGTTTTACTTGAACCCAAACCTTTTTTAATTCTAAAAAACCGCTTGTCATTATATTTTGCTTTTCATTTTTAAAATTAGGACTACCTTTAGGTAAATTTATAAAAGGAATTTGCGCAAATACTACCCACCAAACACCCACCATAAAAAATGACAATCTTGCTGGAATAGAACTATCAGTTATAGCGAACCATTCTGGTTTAAATACGAAAACAAAACAAATTAATTGGAGAATAATACTACCAATATAACCATAGGTAAAACCTTTTGCACTTACCTTATCTTGTTGATCTACAGTTGCAATTTCTGGTAAATAAGAATTATAAAAAACTAAACTGCCCCAAAAACCAATAGCGGCTAGTATAAAAAGAATTACACTAATTTCTAATGTTTCTAGTTTAAAAAAGAATAAACCAGAACAAGAAATTGCACCTAAATAGGTAAAGAACTGCATAAATATTTTCTTATTACCACGGGTATCGGCAATTGAGGATAATATTGGGGAAATTATCGCTATTACTAAAAAAGCAAATGCCATGGCATAGCTATACAGCGCAGAATTTACATACTTACCTCCAAAAAAATAAACGTAATCTATCGTATTAGGATCTTTATCTGAAGTGATAATCGTGTAATAAGCAGGAAATATGGTTGAGGTAATAACTAAATTATAAGCAGAATTTGCCCAATCGAAATATGCCCAAGAGCGAATAGTTTTTTTATCATTTTTTTGTTGCATATACTAAAGTAAAGAATTTTATGAATTCTTGTTAGCCATTTTATATTTAACTAAACAGGTTTTGCAAGTATAGTATTAAGCCCTAATTAATCTAAATTTAAAAAAAATTCCTAAAGTTATAGCTAAAAAAAGCAGCCAAATTTTATCATCCAATGGGCAAGTAATTACTGAAATATTTGAAGAATATGAACTGGCATAACTTGTATAACTTACATTATTACCTATATTTCCGCTATTATATAATCTACAACTACCAGATATGTTACCTGTTATACCACAATTAGCAGTAATATTCCCTGGTGAGCGATAAAAAAATGCACCTGTTTTAGTATGTGAAGTATAAAGTACTCCACCCACATAACACCCATCTGCAGCTTTTAAATTTGTATAAAAAAATGTTATAATCAGTGTTATTGAAAATAGCATATAAATCTTTGAAGATTTTCTATTTTGATTTTGAAAAAAGAGCATATATTTATACTGATTTGAGAGATTTAAAAGATGAAATAGAAACGATTAGATATATCCATATAAATTTGGATATAAAAGAGTTGCGAATAATTGAAATTTTGAACTTCACAAGATTGAATAAGAATTATTTTTTAAATATAAATTAAAAAAATCAATTATAAATAATATTTATTACCATCATTTTTAATTTTACCAGCATCTATTAACTCTCTTATTCTACCAATTTTTTGAGTTTCTGAACCAGAATGAATGTGATGTACTAAATCGTCTAATGTATAATGTTGAGCATGCAACATTGTAGTAATTTCAAAATCAATTTTATCGTTAATTTGCGCAGCATCTTCTAGTTTTCGTTCGGCTAAACAAACATCACAGAACTCACATTTATCAGCATTAATTTCTCCAAAATAAGCTAGCAATTGCTGACTTCTACATTTCAAAGTAGAAGAATAAGCTAAAACCGCTTGAATTTGATCCATTTGAATTTTTTGCCTCAATTTAATGTAATTCACATCTATATCTAAATGCAGTTGATCTGCCCTTGGCAATACAAATTGTAATTGTGGTTGATCTGTTTGTGGCAAATAAGACAAAATTTCTAACTGTTGTAAAGTATTTAAATGCTTAATTACATCTTGATAGGAAATTTTTAAGCGATTAGATATATCACTTTCTTTAATTTTTACATAACCATCAAAAGCGCCACCATAACTACGCTGAATCGTTTTGATCATAGGATCATACCCAGAATTTTCTATTTGGAAACGATATACATCTTCATGGTTAGCCGTAAACATTATTCTAGACTGTAAGAAGATGTTTTCAGATAAAGTTAAATAACCATCATGTTCTAAAAACTTTAATGCAGCTATAGTTTTAATCACACCTAAATTAAATTTCTTGCAATAATCAGCTAAATCAAATTCAAAACTTAAACCTTCTCCAGCGCCATAAGCCAATTGAAAATAGCTCCCTAAATAGTGGTAAACTTTTTTAATCTCATCAATAGTTGGGAAACTGTCTGCATATTTTGCTTTTAAAATTAATTGGTCAGACTTATTGGCAAGCAATACTGCAAAAGCTCGCAGTTCATCTCTTCCCGCCCTACCTGCTTCTTGGTAATATGCTTCTAAACTATCTGGCAAATCTAAATGGATCACAAAACGAACATCTGGCTTATCTATACCCATTCCGAAAGCATTGGTAGCCACCATCACCCTAATCATGTCTTTTTTCCAATCTTCTTGTTTTTTAAACCGAAGGTCTTTTTCAATTCCTGCATTATAAAAATCTGCAGCTATCCCATTACGTTGCAAAAAATGCGCAATCTCGGCAGTTTCCCTTCTGTTGCGAACATAGACTAAACCACATCCCTTAACATTATTAACTATCTCAATCAATTTTTTATGTTTGTCTTCTACATCAAAAACCACATAACTTAAATTTCTACGAGCAAAGCTTTTTACAAAAACCTGCGTATTTTTCATCTCCAACTTCTGCACAATATCTTCTTTTACAAAAGCTGTTGCAGTTGCGGTTAGTGCTAAAATTGGCACTCCAGGAAGAATGGTTCTTAAATCTTTAATTTTTAAATACGGAGGTCTAAAATCATATCCCCATTGAGAGATACAATGCGCTTCATCAATGGCAATTAAATTCACATTCATGTAAGAAATTCGTTCTTTTACAATTTCAGACAATAATCTTTCTGGCGATAAATAGAGAAATTTAATCTTTCCATAAATACAATTATCAAGTAGGATATCTATTTCTCTTTTACCCATCCCTGCGTAAATCGCAATGGCCTCAATTCCTTTTGCTTTTAAATTCTCAACTTGATCTTTCATTAAAGCAATTAATGGAGAAACGACAATACAAATACCGTCATTTACCATTGCCGGAACTTGGAAGCATATCGATTTACCTCCGCCAGTTGGCAAAAGTGCTAAAGTGTCTTTTCCATCTAAAACGGATTGAATAATATCAGCTTGTAAAGGCCTAAAATTATCAAATCCCCAATATTTTTTTAAAATCTCTGTTGCTTTCATAAAAAGGTAGATCAAAACTAACAAAAATGGACTGATATTATTAAATTGCGGGATTATTAGATACAATTAACTATGATGAAAAAATATTTATTATTTGCTAGCTGTTTATTTTCGATAATTTCTGTACGTGCACAAACTCCAAAAGATGCTACAAAATGGGATGTAGAAAAATATAAAGGAGCAACAAAAACCTTTAATATTACTACAGATGAAGGAACTTGGATGAATTTAGATGTGAGCCCGAATGGACAAGAAATTGTTTTTGACTTATTAGGTGATATTTACAAAATGCCAATTACAGGTGGTACTGCAAAACTGTTAAGTGGTGGTATTGCATTTGATGTTCAACCTCGTTTTAGTCCGAATGGGAAATACATTTCTTATACCAGTGATAAAAATGGCGGAGATAATATTTGGATAATGGACACCGAAGGCGGAAATAAAAAACAAATTACTAAGGAAAGTTTTCGTTTGCTAAATAATTCAACATGGATGCCAAATAGCGAATATTTAATTGCTCGTAAACATTATACAGGTTCTCGATCTTTAGGTGCTGGAGAAATGTGGATGTATAGCATTTATGGTGGTGAAGGTATTCAGTTAACCAAAAGAAAAAATGATCAACTAGATGCTGGTGAGCCAAATGTATCGCCTGATGGCAAATTCCTATACTACAGTGAAGATGTTTCTCCAGGTACCGTATTTGAGTATAGCAAAGATCCTAATGGATTAATTTATGCCATAAAAAAATTAGACTTAACTACTGGTAAAATTAGCAACTTAATCGCTGAGCAAGGTGGTGCTGCTCGTCCGCAAATATCGCCAGATGGCAAATTTATGGCTTACGTAAAGCGTGTTCGTTTAAAATCTTCATTGTATATCCAAAATTTAGCTACTGGAGAACAATGGCCGTTAACTGAAGATTTATCACATGATCAACAAGAAACTTGGGCAATATTCGGCGTTTATCCGAACTTCGCTTGGACGCCAGATTCTAAAAAAATTGTTTTCTATGCTAAAGGAAAAATCAAACAAATAGATTTAAATAATTTATACGTAAATGACATCCCATTTGAGGTAACCAGCAAACAAACAATTCAAGATGCACTTCATTTTGAACATCAGGTTTTTGACCCAGAATTTACAGTTAAAATGGTAAGGCAATTGGTTACATCGCCTGATGGAAAAAACGTAATATTTAATGCGGCTGGTTATTTATACAAAAAAGAATTACCTAGCGGTTTACCAGAAAGATTAACGAATGGCATCGACTTTGAATTTGAACCAAAATTTAGTCCGGATGGAAAATATGTAGTGTATACTACATGGAGCGATGAATTTAAAGGTGCGATTAAAAGAACGGAATTAAAAAATGGCAAGACCATCTCATTAACAGATGAAAAAGGTTATTACTATTCTCCATCTTACGCTAATAAAGGCGACAAAGTAGTTTTTAGAAAAGGATCTGGAAATGAAACTTTAGGTTTAACATACGGCAAAAATACCGGTGTTTTTATGGTTGGTGCCAATGGTGGCGCTAAAACATTGGTAAGTGAAAGTGGAATTAAACCCATTTTTAATATAGACGATACTAGAATTTATTTTCAAGCTAATGAAAGTGGCAAAAAAGCATTTAAAAGCATGGATTTAAATGGAAATAATGTACTCACTCATTATACCTCTCAATATGCTAATCAGTTTGTTTCAAGTCCTGATGGTAAATGGATGGCTTTTACAGAGTTATTTAATGCATATATCACGCCGATGGTTACCATTGGAGCTCCTTTAGATTTAGCTGCAAATAATAAAACTATTCCATTGGCAAGGGTTACAAAAGACGCTGGAACCTATTTACACTGGAGTGCAGATAGCAAAAAACTATTATGGATTTTAGGAGAGCAATATTACAATAGAGAAATAAAAAATACTTTTTCATTTGTAGAAGGTGCGCCACAAATTTTACCTGAATTAGATACCGCTGGAATTAGTTTAGGATTAAAGTTAAAAGCTGATTTACCAACTGGAATGCTAGCCTTAAAAGGTGCGAGAATAATTACCATGAAAGGTGATGAAGTAATTGAAGAAGGTACCATACTTTTAGAAAACAATAAGATAGTTGCCGTTGGAAAAGATGTAGCGATACCTGCCACTGCAAAAATTGTAGACGTAACAGGCAAAACGATTATGCCGGGTATCGTAGATGTTCATGCGCATTTACGCACTAGTCCTGATGGAATTAGTCCGCAACAAGATTGGTCTTATTTAGCTAATTTGGCATTTGGCGTAACAACGTCTCACGACCCTAGTAGTAATACTGAAATGGTGTTTAGCCAAAGTGAAATGTTAAAAGCAGGTACAATGATTGGCCCACGCTTATATTCTACTGGTTCTATTTTATATGGAGCTGATGGTGATTTTAAAGTAGTGATTAATAGTTTAGATGATGCTTTGTCACATTTAAAAAGATTAAAAGCGGTTGGTGCTTTTTCTGTCAAATCTTACAATCAACCACGTAGAGAACAACGCCAGCAAATATTAGAAGCAGCAAGACAATTGAAAATGGAAGTGGTACCAGAAGGTGGCTCAACATTTTTCACTAACATGAATATGGTTGCTGATGGACATACGGGAATTGAACACAGTATCCCAATAGCACCAGTTTATAAAGATGTACTCAATTTTTGGAACAACACCAAGGTTGGCTATACCCCTACCCTGATTGTTGCTTACGGCGGCCAATGGGGCGAAAATTATTGGTATGATAGAACCAATGTTTGGGAAAATGAAAGATTACTAAGTTTTACGCCAAGAGCAATCATTGACGCTCGTTCTAGAAGAAGAACTACGTCTGAGTATGGTGATTATAATCATATTGACATCTCTAAAACGGTAAAGCAAATAGCTGATGGTGGTACAAAAATTAATTTAGGTGCGCATGGTCAAATACAAGGTTTAGGTGCGCATTGGGAGTTGTGGATGTTTGTACAAGGCGGCGCTACGCCATTGCAAGCCATTCGTTATGCAACTTTAAACGGCGCTTCTTACTTGGGAATGAATAAGGAAATTGGTTCCTTAGAAGTAGGCAAATTAGGCGATTTAATTGTAATGGATTCTAATCCTTTAGATGACATCAGAAACTCTGAGAAAATTAAATATGTGATGATTAACGGTCGTTTATATGATAGTTTAACGATGAATGAAACCGTTAGCAGAGAAAAAGTGAGAAGCAAACTATGGTTTGAATTAGATAGAGGCGTGGCTTTTACTGTTCCTTTTAAAGCTTCAGAAACTTGGACTTTTACAGTGCCACATTGTGATTAGATTGTGAGTAATTATTTTTGATGATTTATATGGGTTTATTTTTTATAGTTTTAAAAGATAATAGATGATATTTATCATACCTATAAACAGGTTAAAAGCAACTCTATTTACAATCTAGTAATTTCCAGCTTAAACACATTTAAAAAGTCTTTAAACTGTTATTTGACAAGAAATGCATGGCTTTAAATTACAAAAAAAGAAAATAAATATAAAAAATTATGATTCTTGAGAATTACATAGGAACATTAAATGACACTGCCATTGAAACTCAATGTTCAAAAGGTATTTTGATTTCAAAAAACTACAAAGCAGAAAATGTAAGTCAAGCTTGTTATGAGTTATCTGCTGGTAATATTTATTATGATTTAGCTCAAAACTTTAAAAGAGTAGATATTATAGACGAAAAATTTGACTACATCCTTATCAAACCAAAACAATCAGTCGTAATTATTACAAAAGAAGAATTAAATATCCCCGACAATATAGTCGGTAGGGTTTTAACAAAAGGAAAATTATTTTCTATTGGTTTACTTCCAGTAAATACTTATGCTGACCCAGGCTTCCAGGGAAATTTAGGCATTGTTCTTCATAATAATTCAACAAACTATTTGAAAATTAAGGAAGAAGAGTTGATTGCCAAAATTGAGTTTTCTGTTTTAAATGAACCAGTCAAAAAAAATTATAATGGCCAGCATGGTTATAAAACAAAAATTTGGCCTATTCCTATAGGATATTCTTTATCTGACACAGAGATAGAATCAGATACAAGAATCGGATCCGTTGATGAGGAAATCAATCAAATATATGGTGAACGCTATTCATCAATAATAAAAATGCTTTTAGGTGTCGAAAGAAAACTTATTTTTGCAACAATTGCCTATTTCACAGTTTCACTTTTAATAATTGCATTACTTTTAAATGTTGGCAAAGCTGATTGGTTTACTCCATTTTGGGCAATCCTTCTTGGATTGTTTTCAAATGTCATTAGTATATGGTTTATAACACGGTTAGGTAAATCTAAATGGTTTAATGGGAAATAGAAATTCAATAAATATTAAAGAGATTGAGTTGAACAGCAAATTCTTTTTTGCTCCAATAAATACTGGACTAGCATATAATGGTAGTCCAACAGATGACTTAATTAAATTTCACAGTTTGCGTTCAAATGAGTACACCGGTATAAACTATGTAGGAAATGTTGCAATTGACATTGAAACAGTAACAAATGCTAAAACTCTATTCATTAATTCATCAATGGATAATTATTCAGTATTGGCTTACGAAATAAAAAATAAAGGTAGCGTTGCAGGTGTTCAGGTAGCATGTTTTAATTCAAAATTTGGTGCACAGAGGAATTGGAAAAACAACAACTCCCCTAACTACATAGATTTTGTGAAAAATGAAATTGGAAGACTAAATGTCTCGCAAATTAATCAAGTTATAAAATCATTTCAAGAAGGAATAAAGAAACTTGTCAGTCATGGTTTTGAAGCTATTCAAATACATGCTGCACATGGCTATTTTCTAAATAATTTTTTGAGCGAAACTTTTAATAACAGAACCGACGAATTTGGTAAAGATAGAACACTAATTATTAAAGAGATTCTAGATGGTATCCAATCGGTTGTAAAATCTACCATTATTGATTTAAGAATTTCTCTTTTTGAAGAAAAATTTGAAAACGAATTAACCAAAAAACAAACCTCCTATTTAGATTCAATATATGAAATTTCAGGTATTGACATTATTAGCATCTCAAATGGAATTTACAACCTTGACAAAAAACTTATTTACCCTACAAAGAATAAAGAAGTCACTTTTATGTTGGAAATTTTGGATGATTATTTCAAGACACACGATAAAAAACTTTGGAATGTAAGTGGTAATGTTAGAAATATTAAAGAACTAATTGTTCAAAATAGTGATATCACATTTTCAATTGGCAGGCCTATTATTGCCGACCATGATTTTATAAAAAAACACTTTGAGAATAATGTGCAGGATATAGTTGAGTGTTGTTATAAAAATAAATGCCACTACTACACTTTAGGGAAAGATTTTATTGAATGCGGAATCAATAAGCATTTATATTAAGCTTAACTTTGAACTTTAAAATTAACAAAACAGAATAAATGTATAATGACAAAAAACTTATTTATTGCCTTTGAAGGCATTGACGGGAGTGGCAAAAGCACTCAAGTAAAATTATTGACCAACAGTTTAAAAAAAGCAGGTCATAAAGTTTACTCAACTTTTGAACCGACTGACAGCCCGATAGGTTCTGTAATAAGAAGTATATTTAACCACAGAATTGAAGCAGAGCATCAAGTAATTGCTGGACTTTTTGTTGCAGATAGATTAGACCATTTGCTAAACAAAACAAATGGTATTTTAAAAAAACTTGAAGACGGTTACACTGTTATTACAGATAGGTACTACTTTTCTTCTTACGCTTATCATGGAACTCATATGTCGTTAGATTGGGTAATTGAAGCAAATTCATTAAGTGCCGACTTACTTCGACCTGACTTAAATATTTATATTGATATTTCTCCTGACATTAGTATGGAACGAATAATGAATGGAAGAAGTTCAATTGAACTTTATGAGACTAATGAAAACTTAAAAAATGTAAGAAACAAATATATGGAAGCA
Organism: Sphingobacteriales bacterium; assembly: GCA_038243335.1. Lineage (GTDB taxonomy): Bacteria > Bacteroidota > Bacteroidia > Sphingobacteriales > Sphingobacteriaceae > Pedobacter. The sequence continues at coordinate 582 of JBBSRF010000047.1, read as the reverse complement.
ATAGAACAGTTGAAATATAAAGAGAACATTTTCATGACTGATGGTAATCGTTCCTCTGAATTAATTGCCATTGATATTTGGAAAGAAGTTTCTCAAATAATGGTTACTTCTAAATCACACTAATTTTCATATTATGAAAACTATTTTCAAAACACTGAGAGACTCTTTTGCGCAAGAGCTAGAAACTAATGGTGACGTTTGGAGAATTCTTAGGAAAGGTACTTTGGTCGACTTAATTAAATTAAGCTATATTTATTTTCAACGTGATAAAAACCAAAGACATCTTGTTGACTTGATCAATCATTCAATGAAAGTAAAACTGCTTTCCCGAATAAAAGCTTTTGAAGTAAAAGGAAATGTAGATGAGATGTCAAATCAATTCAATAAAGAGCCAGAGTTTATTTTAAAGCAATATGAGATAATTTTTGCTGAGCTTCAACCAACCTTTGAAAACTACAATTCAACAAATATTTATGACTTGAATGGAAAAATTCAATACATCAAAGTAATTAACGAACTTGAAATTGATTCTTATGCAGATGATATTTTTGAAGAGATAATTGCAATTGCTTTTAACATATT
>JBBSRF010000046.1:0-12172 GCA_038243335.1 Sphingobacteriales bacterium | reverse complement strand
GCCTCGCCCATAAAAAACAATTTAAATAAATTTACAAAATTAGGCGCTAACAAAAACAAACACATCATCACTAAAGCAGTAGAAACTATTTTAACAGGCACATCGTAAAAATAATTTACGGCCATTACATTAGCTGTAGTCATTAGTGTAATAATTGCACCTATGGTAACCGTTCTTCTAAACAAGAGTAAACCTGCCATTAATTCTGCGATACCCATAAAAATATTATATCCTTTAGAAAAACCTAAAAAAGTCCAAGCTAAACCCATAGGTGAGGATTCTCCATACGTGCTTAATAAACGACCAAAACTTGGTGGTGGAAATTGCAATTGAACGACTTTTACTAAACCATAATTGATAAGCATTAAGCCCACATAAAAACGAACACAAACTGTTAACCAATAATATAAACGTTGATAGTTTGAGCTTTTCTGATCTATTAAACTCCAAATTAAAGTAATGATAGGTGTTAAAACTCCAATACAAAATAACATGACATAGTGATAACTTGTATCCCCACTGCCATTGATTACAGTTGAAACTTCATACGGCAAATGAAATATGCTTTTAGCTACCCAAGGTATAAATTGATGCAATATTTGATCTACAAATCCACCAATGATAGCCAAAAAAGGTAGTGTTCCATTGTTAAAAAAGAACATAAATAGGATCAGTATAGAAAAAACCAACCTAAAAATAAGTTTTTCTAGAAAAGTCCAGTTTTGAGCGGTATCCATAAAATGATAATTTTGTTTGAGCTTAAATCAAATATAAAAAAACAATGGTCACGCTCGAATAATTTACTCATTTAAAGCTGCTTAAACTTAAAATTAAATTTCATTTTAAGTTTATCACGAAAATTAGCCCTGCTCGATTAACCAATAATCTATTTGCACATGGTAAATAGCTAAGCACGTAGGTTTAGATTGTGTACGATACTTAATTTAAAACTAAAGCCAAATTGTAAAGTATAATTCTAATTATCTTTTTTAGTCAGAACTTTTTGAAGCTAATTTATTAAATTAAATACGCAAAGTCTGTCGTAGATGAAAATGAATATACTTTTATTAAAAATTACGTATTAAACAATTTGTATCTTTTTCCGTTATATCAGTAATATGTCGAAAAAAGATAAAGAAAAGGATAAGAAAAAAAAGAAAGACAAAGTTAAAAAAAAGAAAAAATGTTGTGAAAAGTATTTGAAAGGGAAAAGGTGTAGCAATTGTCCAAATAGTTAGTTAATTATGATTCAAAATATAAAAAACCCCAGATTGTGCTGAGGTTTTTATAAAAAAATGGATTTAATTAGAGATATCGTTAGAATTTAAAACCTACAGCAATTCCATAATTAGAATTCCGCTTACTTCCCTTGGGTTTAAAATCACCATAGCGAGATTGTAAATTGGCTATTCCAACTTGTGTATTTCCTTGTAAGTATATTCCACTTTTGTGTTCATATCCAAGTAAAAATCCAGCACCGTAATCTATTGGTCTTCCGTAGTTATAAGATTCCAAGTTACCACCCTCATAACCATCATTTCTAAAGATTAAATCACCTTTATTACCAATTGCTATGTCTCCTTGAACTACCACCTGACTATCAGATGTCCAGTTTCCGCCGGTACCAAAACCAACATAAGGCCCAGCCCCAATTAATAACTTACCGCTACTCAATTTAGGTTGATATAAAAGCGTTACTGGAATTTCAACATATTCTGCTTTTACTTCAAAATTAAAACCATAACCTAATGAAGATTTATTTTCCTCTTTAAATCCTCTCCTAGCGTATATTAATCCAGGTTGAATATAGAAACTACCTGCTAAGGGAATATCGGCAGTAATTCCAATTTGGATTCCGGGAATAGATTGCGTTGCCGTTTTTTTGTCCATATCATCTTTGATATTCAAGTTAGAAAAAGCAACACCCGCTCTTAAGCCAATTTTAGTTTGTGCGTTAGCAAACTGCTGTATTGCAAAAATTGATATTATCACTACCGAAATTTGTAAAATTTTAATTTTCATATAATTTTTAATTGTTTGTTAAATGTTTATAACTAGTTCTTATAAGTGTTTTCTAAAACTAAACTAATGGCCTTTTTAATTCGATTCATGCCATTTTCGGTATTCAGATCTATTTCGCAGAATAAGGAATCTGTTGAATTAGCATGCAATACCAAGTAATAAATGCCAGCTACAAGCAAAGCTGATACTGCTCTAAGGTCGATATTCTCTCCCCTTAATTCAATATCAGAAAGGGCAAAAAAACTTTTACTCATCTCTTCACTTTCTTGGCTCACGGCAGACATTAACGCTGTACGTTCGCTAATCTGCCATAAAACTACCTTCTGCATTTCTTGGGAATTATAAAAATAATCCAGCTGGTTATTAAGTATGGATTCTAAAATAGTTTTGGTGTCATTTCCCTTATTAGCTTTAATCAGTGCCGTTGCATTGCCAGCCGCACTTAACCAATAATCTTTGCTTTTAACGTAAGTTTCAACCAAATGATCAACCGTACCAAAATAAAGTGTAATTAAACGCCTATCTAATCCTGCTGTCTTTGCAATATTAGTGGGTGTTAATCCTTTGTATCCCTTTATAGAAATTACTTCCCCAACTGCCATAATGAGCTTTTGCATGGAACGCTCTTTATCATTTGTGGTTCCTTGATATACTTTTCTCGCCATTACTATATTTGTAAAAATTCAAATATAGTAATTTTCCCACATACGGGAAAATTAATGACTTAACAATATTATTTTTAATTTTGAGTTACCACAACCGATTATAAATTTAACTCTATGCCATAAGGCGTGCTAAAGAGCTTAAAAATTGCCAATTATTTAACAACTCGACAAAATTGATATAACTGTGAAGCAAACATGCATGAAAGATCTATAAAAGTCTTTTAAACGAAAAAACCCCAACTTTCGTTGAGGTTTTTGTTATTGTGGTTGGTGTTATCACCAAACCACTTCTATTAATCTAGTATTATGATTGTTGATGATAACACCAACCATAAGAGTAAAAAAGTCAAATATTTTTTAAATTTGTATAATTAACAAATTATTTAAATAGTCTCAGTTGAATTAATAATAGTTTTCAAAAGCTCTTTAAAAACTCCTTTAAACGCAAAAAACCCCAACTTTCGTTGAGGTTTTTGTGGTGGTGCCTGCTGGAATCGAACCAGCGACACAAGGATTTTCAGTCCTTTGCTCTACCGACTGAGCTAAGGCACCATCGCCCTTTCGGGATTGCAAATGTAGTTTCTTTTTTTGAAAGGCAAAACATTTTTTAAAATTTCTTTTAATAAAAGTTTACTAAGATCATTTTTACACTATAAATCAGCTAATTACAATTGTAAAAAAAATTAAATTATTCATATCGATTCTAAATTTTATATTTTATGCATGCATAGTATTATTTTTTAACTTTAAATATTTTACCTTAGCAGTACTGAGCATAACAAACAGACTATGGCATCACAAATTATATTCATCCTTCTTACCTTAGTTGGCATCGCATTGTTTGCCTTTAATGTACGCAAAGTTATTCGCAATATTAATATAGGCAAGGCAGTAAATAGAAATGATCAACCTACTAAAAGGTTGATTACGATGCTTAAAGTAGCTTTCGGTCAAACAAAAATGGCAGCTAGGCCTATTCCATTTTTATTACACTTGGTAGTTTATCTTGGCTTTGTGATTATTAATATTGAAGTCCTAGAGATTGTAATTGATGGTGCTTTCGGCACACATCGGGTTTTTGCTGGGCTTGATGGCTTTTACGATTTTTTAATCGGCTCGTTTGAATTTTTAGCAATCGGTGTGTGGTTAGCTTGTGTTGTTTTCTTAATTAGAAGAAATATTTTAAAAATAAAGCGCTTTAGTGGTGTAGAAATGACATCATGGCCAAAATCTGACGCAAACTTTATTTTAATTATTGAAATTTTATTAATGTCAGCTTTCCTATTAATGAATGCAGCCGATGCTAAATTACAAGGTTTAGGAGAAGAGCATTATGTTAGTGCAGGTGCATTTCCAATTAGTGTTTATTTGCAAGGGTTATTACCAAGCAGCGTGGCTAGTTTAATTATGGTAGAACGTGCTTGTTGGTGGTTTCATATTGTTGGTATATTTGCCTTCCTTAACTATTTACCTTATTCAAAACATTTCCATATTCTATTGGCATTTCCAAATACATATTTTTCTAATTTGGAACCAAAGGGTGAGTTTACAAATATGCAAAGCGTTACCAATGAAGTTAAAGCAATGCTTGATCCTTCTTTTGTACCAGCAGAAACAGATCCTGGTAAATTTGGTGCTAAAGACGTAAACGATTTGAGTTGGATTAATTTAATGAATGCTTATACCTGTACAGAATGCGGTAGATGTACTTCTGTTTGTCCGGCAAATATTACGGGCAAATTGTTATCGCCCCGCAAAATCATGATGGATACGCGTGACCGATTAGAGGAAGTTGGTAAAAATATCAATAAGCATGGAGCAGATTACCAAGATGGAAAATCTTTATTAGATGATTATGTTACGCGTGAAGAGATTTGGGCTTGTACAACTTGTAATGCTTGTACAGAAGCTTGTCCAATTAACATAGATCCGCTTGCAATTATTGTAGAACTCCGTAGATATGCAGTTATGGAAGAATCTGTCGCTCCAGCGAGTATTAATACCATGCTTGGAAATATAGAAAATAACGGTGCGCCTTGGAAATACTCTCCAGCTGATCGATTAAATTGGGCAGAAGAAGGATAGAGAAGACAGAAGACTGAAGTTGGGAGTTGGTAACTCGAGAGACTGAAGAAAGAAGTCCGAAGATGTGAGGCTGAAAGTCTGAAAGAAATAAAAAGAATAATGATAAATGAACCAAGACAATTATATTCAAGTCTTGATACTAGATAATAAATACTTGATACTATAAATATGGAATTCAAAGTACCAACAATGGCCGAATTAGTGGCTAAGGGCGAAGAGCCTGAAATATTATTCTGGGTAGGTTGTGCTGGAAGTTATGATGAGAGAGCACAAAAAATTACCAGAGATATCTGCAAGATTTTACATCACGTAGGCATTAAATATGCGGTGCTAGGTACTGAAGAAAGTTGCACTGGAGATCCAGCTAAAAGAGCTGGTAATGAATTCTTGTTCCAGATGCAAGCTATGACAAACATTGAGATTTTGAATGGTTATAACATTAAAAAAATTGTTACTGGTTGTCCCCATTGTTTCAATACGATTAGAAATGAATACCCAGGTTTAGGTGGTAATTATGATATTATCCATCACTCACAACTAATACAAGATTTAATTAACGAGGGAAAACTTAAAGCTGAAGGTGGCGAGAGTTTTAAAGGAAAGAAAATCACTTTTCACGATCCATGTTATTTAGGTAGAGCGAATGGAGTTTATGAAGCTCCTCGTAAAGCTTTAGAAATTTTAGATGCTGATTTAGTAGAAATGAAGCGTTGTAAAAGTAATGGTCTTTGCTGTGGTGCAGGTGGTGCACAAATGTTCAAAGAACCTGAAAAAGGGACCAAAGACATTAATATAGAAAGAATTGAAGAGGCTTTAGAAACTAAATCTGAAATTATCGCAGCTGGATGCCCATTTTGCATGACCATGTTAAGCGATGGTGTTAAACTAAAAGATAAAGAACAAGAGGTTAAAGTTTTAGATATTGCAGAAATTACTGCTAGAGCGAATGGCCTATAGAATTTCGTCTTTTCGAACGAGCTTTTGCGAGGAGAAATCTCTAAATGGATCATCAAATAAGATATCTCGTCGCTACGCTCATTTCGATATGACGAACGGGATTAACGTCATTTCGAACGAGTTTTTCACGAGGAGAAATCTCTTTGTCACCTGAGCACTAAATAAAACATCAATTAATGGAAAGTGGTGGCTGTATTTATATCATGACAAATAAAAACAGAACAACTTTTTATGTAGGTGTAACTTCAGACTTACTATCAAGAATAATTGAGCATAAAAAACATAAATACCCAAACTCCTTTACTTCAAAATACAACTTAAAATATTGCGTATTTTATGAAAGTCATTTTACTATTGAAGAAGCTATAGAACGAGAAAAGCAAGTCAAAAAATATAGGAGAGAGAAAAAAACAGTATTAATCGAAAGCATTAATCCTACATGGAATGATTTATTTGAGGTAGTGAAGACTTGGTAATAGGTTTTCAATTGAGATATCTTCGCGAAAAATTGGGACAAGCTTTCGCCAAACTCTGTCGATATGACGGATTAAGCGAGTGTCATTTACTACCTGCGTTAGGCAAGCGATAGAGCTTTACGCTAGGAGAAATCTCTAAATGGATAATAGATTGAGATATCTCAATCGTTCCTCATTTCGATATGACGGACGAGATGTAATCACTCGACATGACGATAAGGTGAAGAAATAAATACTACTTCTTAGCTAACAATGCTGCGTTTAACTTATGAAAACTTTCTGATAGCGCATTTAATTCCGCGGTTTCTATATTCTTTAAAGGAATAATAAGGTAAGTGCCCATAGAGTCTATATCTCCTTTTTTATCATTTCGAGTTTGAACAATTACATCATCTCTCTTAGTACGCAGATACAAATCTCCTTTTACACTACTTCCGTAATAATCCATCGTTTTAAAACTAGATAGGTTGAACGTGAATAACTCTTCCTTCCCATTGATATAAAATTTCCTGTATCTACAAAAACCATTGTTAGTAACATTTATTTCAAAGCGCTTTACATCCTTTGTTTGCACATCGTTATCATAATATTTTACTAGCAGATTTTGGATGAAAAGTGTTTCTTCATTTGGAAGAATAAAGCCTGAAAAAATACATAAAGCTATGCAAGAAGAAATGAAAACGCACTTTTTTAAGTTCAATGTAAACTTTTTCATCTAGAAAGTTATTTTAGTAAATCTAATTTAAATAAAATGCTAAATTTGACTATGAATTTTTCTCCACAATCTAAAGTTTGGATCTACCAAAGCAGTCGCCAATTTACATCAACAGAAATTGTAGAAATTCAACAGCAACTTAACGAATTTACAGCACAATGGACTGCTCATGGAAATCAATTGAAAGCAAAAGCAGAAATTCCTTATGGTTTTTTTATTGTTTTAATTGTAGACCAAGATGATGCTTCATCAACGGGTTGTTCTATTGATTCTTCTGTTAGAATGATTAAAGAAATTGAGCAAACCTATGGTGTAGATTTATTCAATAGATTTAACATGGCTTATAAATTTGGAGATGAGGTACATGTGGTAAGCAAAGAAGACTTCGAAACTTTAATTACTATCAAAGAAATAACTGCACAAACTACCGTATTTAATAATCTTGTTGAAAATTTAGAAGATTACCAGCAAAAATGGGAAGTTGAATTGGCAGATAGTTGGCATAACCTAATTTTTGCGGAACATTTAAACGCCTAATTTTTCAATACCTATTTAAGCTAAACATTAGGAGATTAATTTTGTTATCTTTAATCATAACAAAACTCCATTTATGTCTCGCTCGCTCAAAATTTTTTTAAAAGTAATAGCCGCTTTATTTGGAATTATTATTTTAATATGGCTTGGCGCAGCATATTATATTAACCATAACAATAAAAAGATATTAGCTACAATTTTAAATCAGTTAAACAGCAACGTTAACGGTAAAATTAAAGTTAATAGCATGGAGACAACCATATTCAAAGGTTTTCCTGGGGTTTCTGTCTCTTTAAAAAAAGTACAACTAAGGGATAGTTTATGGGCTCAACATAAACATGATTTATTAAATGCTCAGGATATTGAGGTTTCTCTTAACATTCTTTCACTTATAACTGGAAACATTAACATCAATAAAATTGGTATAAATAATGCAAATATTTATGTCTATACCGATACCAATGGTTATAGTAATACAAGTATTTTTAAAGCTAAAAGTAACCAGTCCTCATCAAAAAAAGATCAAAATGCCTATAAAATTAATCGTTTAGATTTTAATAATGTAAACTTAATTGTAGATAATCAAAAGCGCTTAAAACTTTTCAGTTTTGTAGTACAACAGCTTAAAGGAAAAATAAATTATGCAGATACTGGATGGAATGGAAAGATTGACTTAATTACAAATGTTAAAAGCTTTGCCTTTAATACCAAAAAAGGAAGCTTTTTAAAAGATAAAATAATCAAAGGGAGACTAATTGCGCACTACAACGAAAAATCTCAACAAATAACAATTGACCAAGAAAAGTTAAATATTGGTGTCGATGAATTTTATATTGGGGCAAAAATAAGTATAGCAGAAGAAAAGTCTGCATTTGCAATAGCAGTAAGGGCAAACAAAATTTTGTATAAAAACATTTCTTTACTACTTTCTCCAAACATATCTACAAAACTTTTAAAATTCTCCATAGATCAACCTATTGCTGTTGTGGGCACAATAGTTGATGACGGCAGTAAAAATGCAACAGATCCTTTAATTAACGTAAAAATTACTGTCAAAAATAATACAGTTACCTTTCCTTCTGGTCAATTAACTCAATGCGATTTCTTAGGTACTTTTACCAATAAGGACACGGTAAGCAAATTCATTGGAGATGCAAATTCTGCTATTCGTTTTTTTGCCTTAACAGGAGATTATTACAATATGCCTTTAAAGGTTGATACATTTTCAATTACTAATTTAGAACGACCTATTGGCGTAGGCCTAGTCACTGCTCAATTCCCATTAGAGAATTTGAACAAATCTTTAGGAGGTGAAACATTGAATTTTAAAAATGGAACAGCAGATTTAAAACTTTATTGCAAAGCAGATATTGAAAACTTTACTTTCACAAAACCTGAATTATCTGGCAATGTAATAATAAAGAATGCAGATATTACGTACCTCACTAGAAACATGAAATTGGTAAACAGCTCATTGACATTGAATTTTGATCAAAAAAACTTAAACATTATCAATAGTAGATTTCAATTAGGTAAAAGTATATTAAATATGAACTGTTCTATTGAAAACTTCCTTAACTTTTATTATACAGATCCAGAAAAAATTCTAGTCAACTTAAAACTAAACAGTCCACAATTAAATTTAAGTGAGTTTATGTTTTTATTAGGACAGCGAAAAACAGTTAAACGTAAGGCTAAAAGCAAGAATGCAATAAAGGAAGTGTCTGAACAGTTAAGCAATGTATTAGAAGCTGCTAAAGTAAACATACAATTAAATGTAAAACAGGCAACTTATAATCGTTTTGTTGCCAAAAACTTAATGGCTAATATTTCTCTACTGGGCAATGGAATATATTTCAATAAGATTAATGTAAATCATGCTGGAGGAAATGCCAATTTAAATGGGAAGATTACACAATCTGGCAACAACAATAAGTTCAATATTAATGCAAACATTAATGGGGTTAGTATTATGAATTTCTTTTATGCCTTTGATAACTTCGGACAAAATTCTATTACGGATAAAAACATAAGAGGTTACCTATCGGCAAAAGTAAATACAAATGGCAGTATTACAGAACAAGGAAATATTGTTAAAAAATCTATGTATGGTCAAGTGATTTTCAGTTTAAACAAAGCTGCTTTGGTAAATTTTGAACCAATCAAAAAGGTCGGAAAATTTGCTTTTCCAAATCGAAATTTATCAAATATTGAAATAGAAAAATTAAATGGCACACTTACATTAAGTGGTGATAAAATTAATATTAGTCCAATGCAAGTAAACTCTAGTGTATTAAACTTTAATGTAAAAGGCATTTATGGTTTAAATTATGGCACTGATATCGCTATGGATATTCCTTTAAGAAATCCGAAAAAAAATAAAGGAATAATTGATAAGGAAGAATTAGAATTAGCTAGAATGAAAGGGATTGTTTTGCATTTAAAAGCAATTGACGACGGCAATGGCGGTATTAAAGTAAAATGGAATAATGACCATGATTAATAAGTTAATTCAAAAAAATATTGTCTTGGGCCTGTTGAAAGATATTAATTGAATTATTTAGTCTTCGACAAACTCGGACTGACAAAACAATTAAAAATCAAGCGGACCTAATCTTTTCATATTTCTCATAATTAAATATTGGCGTTTCTTAATATAAGGAGTAGCGTGTTTTGGTGTCCAGCGCAATGGATTAGGAAAACAAGCTGCAATTAATGCTGCTTCTCCTCTACTCAGATTACGACAAGATTTACCATAATAAGCTTGCGATGCTGCTTCGGCACCATAAATACCATCTCCCATTTCAATTACGTTTAAATAAACCTCTAAAATTCTTTCTTTACTCCACAACACCTCTATCAACAATGTAAAATAAGCCTCAAAACCTTTTCTAATGTAAGATCTACCAGGCCATAAAAATACATTTTTAGCAGTTTGCTGTGATATTGTACTTCCTCCTTTTATTTTTTTCCCTTTGACATTATTTTCAAAAGCTTTTTCAATTGCTTTGATATCAAAACCTATATGTTTTAAAAATAATTGATCTTCCGCAGAAACCGCAGCACGTTTCATATTGTCAGAAATATCTTTAAATTTTACCCATTTACGAATAGCTTTAGTTGGCTTATCTTTAGCCTTGCGCTCCGCATTACGTTGTATCATTAACAAAGTAATAGGTGGATTTATAAATCGGTAAGCTAAAACCCATAGTATAGTGAAAGCAAAAAACCATAGTAAAATTTTGCCGATAATGAAACCAAAACGGTTAGAAGAAGATTGACCCTTAGCCATAGGTTTTTTACTTTTTGCCATTAATGTAAAGGTAATAAATGAAATCTTAGATCAGTATCAATACAAAACTACATGAAGTATAAAATATAGCTTATTCAATAAAAAAGGCATAAATCTAATAATATATCAGATTTATGCCTTAAATGATCAAATGTTATATAGATAAATTAATTTGTTGTTGGAGTTGCGGTCCAAGTATCATTATCTGGATTACCATCAGGCAAAACTTTATCAGGATCTAAAGTAATTGCTGTAATTTTTTCTGTTGTAGGGAAACGAACTAACCAACTTGTATTCTTCATCCATACATCAACAGGAACTTTAAGTACTTCAGTTTTTCCGCTTTTCAATTTAACTTGTAAAATAATTGGCATTGGCATTTTTTCTAGATTTTTAACCTGTATAGTGTATCCAGTTAAAACACCGTCTTTCATCACTTCTTTTACCTCACCAATTGCTTGATCATTTTTCCAGTTATTTAAGAACCAACTTCTCCAAAACCAAGATAAATCTTCACCTGCTCCATTTTCCATAGAACGGAAAAAATCAAATGGCGTTGGATGTTTGTATGCCCAGTTTTTAATGTATTGTTTAAATGCATAATCAAAACGATCTTTTCCTAAAATTTGATCTCTTAAAATATTTAAACCCCAACCTGGTTTACTATACAAATTAATACCAATATTGCGTTCCGTCATCCCATCAGGCATTAGCATGATGTTTTCTGTTGCCAGATTACCAATACTTGATTTACCAATTGAATGCATATCTGTTGGGCGCTTGGATTTGTATTCTCCATTGTTAAATTCTGCCGAAGAAATACCGTTGATGAATGTATTGAAACCTTCATCCATCCATCCATATTTACGTTCATTTGAACCCACAATCATCGGGAACCAAGTATGACCAAATTCATGATCAATTACACCCCAAACAGAGCCACCTTTTGCTGTCCAACCGCAAAACACAATACCAGGATATTCCATGCCACCAACGTTTGATGCAATATTTACCGCCATTGGATATGGAAACTCAAACCAGGTTTTAGAATAATGCTCAATTGCTGCTTTTACATATTCTACTCCACGTCCATAAGCATTCATTCCATTACTTTCAATTGGATGTGCAGAAACAGCTAAAGATTTTTTACCACTTGGTAAGTTGATACGAGCTGCATCTAAAACAAAAGATCTTGATGAAGCCCAAGCTGCATCACGAGCATTGGTAATTTTAAATTTCCAAGTCAGTTTAGCACCGGCTGGACGAGATTTAGAGTTAGTTACTTCAGATTCTGAACGAATATGTACTGTTGCATCACTCAATTTAGCAGCATTCCATCTTTTTAATTGCTCTGCTTTAAATACTTCTTGTGGATTTAACAATTCGCCAGATCCCATTACAATATGATTTGCAGGCGCAGTTATTG
>JBBSRF010000045.1:0-12397 GCA_038243335.1 Sphingobacteriales bacterium | reverse complement strand
CATTGCAGGCCTAGTAGTACATCTACTTGCGTCATTATATTAAATTAAAAATAGAAATATGATAGATTAGAAAATTATTTTGATGCATTTATCTTTTGTGTAGCAGCAGATTTAATTGTGGCTGCGGCGCTACAATCAAAGCATGTGCCGTACATATTTAAAGAGTGATGTTTGATTTCGAATTTTAATAAATCTCCAACCATGCTTTGAATTTGATGGATTCGTGGATCGCAAAACTCTACAACTTTACCACAATCGATACAAATTACGTGATCATGTTGATGATAGCCATAAGATTTTTCGAATTGCGCCATGTTTTTGCCAAACTGGTGCTTGGTAACCAAATCACAAGAAACAAGTAATTCTAAAGTATTATAAACTGTAGCTCTACTTACCCTATACTTTTGGTTTTTCATATGTATGTAGAGTGTTTCTACATCAAAATGATCATCTCTAGAATAAATTTCCTCTAAAATGGCAAAACGCTCAGGGGTTTTTCTTAAGTTTTTGTTCTCGAGATAGGCTTCAAATATTTTTCTAACCAACTCACTTGTATTCTGTTCAGACATAGTTTTAAACTCCTCTTCAAAGGTATATAAATGATTACACAGATTAAAGTGATATTATAGATTAATAACTAACATAATGCTTAAATGTGGATATCTATTTTAATTGTTTTCTTTTTAAACTTTAGGCATCAAATCTGTTTACGCCTGTTACACCATTTACTTCTAATAAATTTTTAATCAAGTTATCTAGGTGTTCTTTATCATTCACAAAAATCTTAATTGACCCATCAAAAATTCCATCGTTTGTATCAACTGTAATAGATCTCATATTCACTTTAAAATCGTTAGAAATGACTTTAGTTATGTTATTAATTAATCCTACGTCATCTATTCCAATAATGCGTAAGCCAGTTAAGAATGTTAACTCTTGTTGACCATTCCATTTCGCTTTTACAATTCTATAGCCATAATTTGCCATTAATTGTGCTGCATTTGGGCAATTGGTACGATGTATTTTAATACCTTCATTTACAGTAACAAAGCCAAAAACATCATCACCAGGAATTGGATTACAGCAAATGGCTAACGTATAATCTATTTTCTGAAGGTCTTCGCCAATTAATAGCACATCAGACTCTGGTCCTTTAACCTTGTTTAAGAGCGCTTCAATGTTTTTCCCTTCGTTTTTAAAATCGTTACCACGATTTTCTATTTCCTTTTCACTATTAAGATATTCTTTAAGGTCTTTTAACTCAATTTTTCCGTTCGCAATTGCGATAAATAAATCTTGATTAGAATGTAATTTAAAAAAATAAGTAAGCTTATTAATGTTGTCAGTATTGTAAGTTATTTTTAACGATTTTAACTTACGCTCCAAGGTTTCTTTGCCATCTTCAGCAATCTTTCTTTTCTCTTCTTTTAATGAAGATTTTATTTTGGATTTAGCTTTAGCCGTAACTACAATATTCAGCCAATCCTCTTTTGGAGTTTGCTTGCTAGAGGTAATAATTTCTACTTGATCGCCATTTTGTAATTTATGTGCTAATGGAACCAATTTATGATTTACTTTGGCGCCAATGCATTTGGCACCCACATCTGTGTGAATTTCAAATGCAAAATCTAGCGCTGTTGCTCCTAATGGTAATTGTAACAAGGATCCTTTAGGTGTAAAGATGAAAATCTCATCAGAGAATAAATTCATTTTAAAATCATCTAAAAAATCTAAAGCATTTGCTTCAGGATTGCTTAACATTTCTCTAACCTTTAAAATCCATTGGTCTAAGCCATTATCGTTAGATGATTCTTTGTATTTCCAATGCGCTGCAAAGCCTTTTTCAGCGATTTCATTCATTCGTTGCGTTCTAATTTGAACTTCAACCCATTGACCTTTTGGCCCCATTACGGTAGTATGTAATGATTCGTAGCCATTTCCTTTTGGCGAAGAAACCCAATCACGTAAACGATCTGGGTTTGGACGGTATAAATCAGTTACAATAGAATATGCTTTCCAGCAGTCTGCTTTTTCATGATCTGGGGCACTATCTAAAATAATTCGGATGGCAAAAAGATCATAAACCTCTTCAAAAGGAATATTCTTTTTTTTCATTTTATTCCATATCGAATGGATAGACTTTGGGCGCCCATAAATACTTGCATTAAGCCCTTGATCTGCTAAAAAACCATAAATAGGATCAACAAATGTTTTGATGAATGAATTTCTTTCGGTTTTTTTCTCGTTAAGTTGAGTAGCAATGTACTTGTAAGTATCTGGCTCTAAATACTTCATTGACAAGTCTTCTAGCTCAGACTTAATAGCATAAAGACCTAATCTATGTGCAAGAGGTGCGTATAAATAAATTGTTTCTGATGCAATTTTAAGCTGTTTTTGCCTCGGCATAAAATCCATCGTACGCATATTATGCAAACGATCTGCTAGTTTAATTAAAATTACACGAACATCATCTGCTAAGGTGAGCAGCATTTTTCTAAAATTCTCTGCTTGTAATGAACTATTATAATCAAAAACCCCAGAAATTTTTGTTAATCCATCTATAATTTTGGCAGCTTTTTTACCAAACTCTCTCTCAATATCTTCTAATGAAATCTCAGTATCCTCTACAACATCATGTAATAATGCACATACAATAGAAGTTGTTCCCAAACCGATTTCTTCAGCAGCAATTTGTGCAACGGCAATGGGATGATAAATATAAGGTTCGCCAGATTTACGGCGCATATCTTTATGGCTTTCCAGTGCCATTTCGAATGCTTTTCTTATTTCCTTCTTATCTCCCTTTTGTAAAGTTGATTTTGACGCACGCAATAACGCTCGATATCTTTTTAAGATTTCTTTCTTTTCTGCCTCAATGTCAATTTTTAAAGTATTATTCATTTGTTTTTTCTGGGTAAAATTTTCGCATTTTTAATTTTAAAATATTATATTCGATTGAACATAAAACGAATATATAAAAATAGCTTTAACTTTGTGTAGGCATAAATTTATGAAATATTATCTTCTTTTTATTCTGTTTATTGTCAATATTGGTATTAATGAGGTAAAAGCTCAAGATACTATTCCAGGTGGCATATACCCTTTATTAGGTAAAAATGATACGATTAGGGTTCTAGCAACAAATGATGCTGGCTATATGGTGCCTTGGATTATCTTAAACGAAGTTGTTGTTCATGGACATCGCAATTTTAAATCTGCACAAGATCAAGCTGCATTTAATAGATTAAAATATAATGTTTTAAAAGTGATGCCTTACGCTATTTACGCAAAAAAGCGTTATGAAAGATTAGAGCGAGAATTAGCTGTGGTTACAGATAAAAAAATCCAAAAGCAATTGGTTAAAGAATGTGATAAAGAAATTAAAAACATGTTCAATACCGAAATTAAAGAATTGACAATTACTCAAGGTAAAATTTTAACTAAATTAATAGATAGAGAAGTAGGAAGAACAACATTTGACATAGTGAAGCAAACAAAAGGTGGCTTTGCTGCGTTCTCTTATCAATTAGTTGCACGTGTGGTCGGTCATAATTTAAAAACCACTTACAGTGCGGCAGAAGATAGAGATATAGAGTCTATAATTATTAATTCTGGTTACTATCAATAAAAAATGAATTCTACACAAACAATCTACCCATTTAAATTAAAACTTTTAAATGGAAAAGAAAAAAAATTGTCAGATTATAAGGGAAAAGTACTATTGATAGTTAATACAGCTTCTAGTTGCGGTTTTGCCCCACAATTGAAAGAATTACAAACACTAAGAGATGAGTATGCTGATCAAAACTTCGAAGTTTTAGGTTTTCCATCAAATGATTTTGGTAAACAAGAGCCTTTAGAGGATAATGCAATTAATGAGTTTTGTGAAGTGAATTTTGGAGTTCAGTTTCCAATGTTCGAAAAAATACTGGTAAGAGGTGAACAAGCAAATCCACTTTTTAAATTTCTGAGTGAAAAAAAATTAAATGGTCATTTTAATTCATCTCCAAAGTGGAACTTTCATAAATATTTAATTAACCAAGATGGAGAAGTTGTAGATTATTTTTATTCATTTACAAAGCCAAGTTCCTCAAAAATTAAAAAGAAAATTCAGCGCCTGCTGAATACAAAAAAACAACAATGAAATTAGATATACTTGTATTTGCAGTGCACCCAGATGATGCTGAGTTAGGGTGTTCTGGAACAATATTAAAACATATAGCTTTAGGTAAAAAAGTGGGGATTGTAGATTTCACTCGTGGTGAGTTAGGTACTCGTGGTACTGCTGAAACGCGTGATGAAGAAGCTGCAGATTCTGCGAAAATTTTAGGATTACATGCTCGTGAAAATTTAAAATTTAAAGATGGTTTTTTCAAGAATGACGAAATTCATCAATTAGAAGTGATTAAAATGATACGCAAGTATCAACCAGAGATGATACTTACAAATGCTTTGCATGACCGTCATCCAGACCATGGAAGAGCAGGAGATTTAGCAAATGATGCTATTTTTTTATCTGGCTTAATTAAAATCGAAACAAAGTTAGATGGAGTTGTTCAAAATTCTTGGCGACCAAGGTTAGTTTTGCAGTACATTCAAGATAGATATATTGAGCCAGATATTATTATTGATATCACTGATTTTATGGATAAGAAAGAGAGGTGTATAAGAGCATTTAAAACGCAATTTGATAGCCCTGGAAATAAGGAACCTCAAACCTACATATCATCTCCGGAATTTTTAGACTCTGTTACAGGAAGAGCTAGAGAGTTTGGCAAACAAATTGGCGTAAAATATGGTGAAGGATTTACTTCTAGAAAACTTCTTGGTGTAGATAATTTGTTTGATTTGAAATAAAATTATTTAAATGGCTCTTTAACTAAGCCAAAATTTCCCATTGCACTTTTTTCATATAACGCGTAGCAAGATTGATTATATTCTTGTGCAAAATTTACATCTCCTGGAGAAAGCGTGGATGGCGTATTACTTCCTTCTAAAAAGAAATAAACCTTAGTGTTTCCATATTTATTGTGCGGCATTAAATTGCCGTAATCAACTAATTGGGCACCAGTAGTATCTTTTACTCTAACAGCATAAATCCGTTGAATTGGGCCAGTATTGTTTTCATTTCTGTAATGAGCAACTTCAACAAATCCTCCTTTAAGATCCTCAATTCCAGATTGCGTAAAGGTGTCTTTTAACATCCAAAAAATTACAAGTAAAACTATTACAGCTAAAAATATACTTTGTTTTTTAATTTTCATTTATGTAATTATTTTAAATTAGATACAATTTAGTTTAAAAAAACAAATCTGCTTAATTTAAGTTAAGCAGATTTGTAAATTTTCCTATTATATTATATTTAAAGTGTAGGTAATATTTTTTCAATTACTTCCATTCCTAAATCAATATGTTTTTTCTCTATACATAATGCAGGGCGGAATCTGATTGTTTGATTACCACAACCTAAGAACATTACATTGTGATCCATTCCTTTTTGTACAAATTCATTACGCATTTCTTTAGTTGGGAAATCGAATGCTGCTAATAACCCACGACCACGAACGTTGGTTATTTTATCATGCTTAACAGCTAATTCAGCTAAGCTTTGTTTTAAATAAGCACCTACTTCCGTTGCATTTTGACATAAATTATCATCATGAATGATATTTAATATTTGAGTAGAACGAACCATATCTACTAAATTACCACCCCAAGTAGAGTTGATACGAGATGAGACATTAAATACATTGGTTTCAATTTCTTCTACTTTTTTGCCAACTAAAATACCACAAACCTGCATTTTTTTACCAAAGGCAACAATGTCAGGACGAGCAGCTTCATTAAAATGCTCATGACACCAGAATTTTCCAGTTAATCCAACACCTGTTTGTACTTCGTCGTAAATTAAGAAAGCTTCATTTTCATCAGCTAGCTGTCTAAGTTGAATTAAGAATTCTTCACGTAAATGATTATCGCCACCCTCAGATTGAATTGGTTCAATAATTATTGCACAGATTTCATCTTTATGATCAGCAAAAGCTTGCTTAATCTGAGCAATTGATAATTCTTCAGTTTGAATAGCTGTTGTTAAGTTATCACCAGCTAAGGGGAATTTAACTTGTGGTATAGAAACACGTGGCCAATCAAACTTAGCAAACCACTTAGTTTTATCTGGTAAGGTATTAGTTAAACTTAAAGTATAACCAGTACGGCCGTGGAAAGCTTTTTCAAAGTGCAAAACTTTAAATCCTTTTTCTTCTTTTATGCCTTTTGCAAAATTCTTCTGCACTTTCCAGTCCATCGCTACTTTAATTGCATTCTCTACAGCTAAACCTCCGCCAGCAATAAAAAATGCATGAGGTAGGTAGGATGGAATACCAACTTTATCGAAGGTTTTTACAAACTCTGCATATTGTTGTGTGTAAACATCAGAATTTGATGGGTTAGCCATCGCAGCTAATAAAAGGTTGTGTTTAAATGCTTCATCATTAATCATTTTAGGGTGATTATAACCCAAAGGAACAGAAGCAAAACAAGTAAAGAAATCTAATAAACTACGATTGTATTTAGAATCATAAATATAAGCGCCATTACTTTTTTCCATATCGTAAGTTAGGTCATAGCCATCTGCTAGAATATGTTTTTGTAAAGTTTGGTTTACCTGATCAGGTGCTACACTAAGTTGGTACATAAATTTAATTTTTGGTATAAGCAAATGTAACTAAATGTGCTAAATTTTCAAATTTAGGCACTATTTTATGTTTTTATCTAAAAAGTAGGTTTAAACGAACTAAAGTATGATTTTGATAAAAGTTGCTTTTTAAAAAGTGGAATGTGGAAAAGTTTTAAAGTTAAATTCTGCTTAATTCTTCTTTTTTTCCTAAAATACCGAGCAAACCGCCAGTATGTATGGCCAGAATTTTTGTATCATTTTTAAAGTAATTTTTATCGGAAAGATCATTTATTGCATAAAACATTTTTGCTGTATAAACAGGATCAATTAATATACCTGTGGATGCAATAAAATCTTTCATGAAACTTAAAAGTTCAGGTGTTGTTTTAGCGTATCCGCCGAAATGGTAATCTGTGTGCAAGTATAGTTTACTCAAATCATTTTCATATTTAATAATTTCTGTTTTAATAAAATCACCACCTTTTAGTATTGGTATTACATGAAGTTGTGTTTGCAAATCTTGTTCATTTATTCCTCGTAATAAACCAGCTGCGGTTGTGCCTGTGCCAGCAGCACAAAATATATGATCGTAATGTTCTGGTAGTTCAGCTATAATCTCGCTACAGCCAATTACAGCTTCTTCACTTGCTCCGCCTTCATCTATCAAGTAAGCATTTTCATCATCACCAAAATGGGAAGTGAACAATTGGGTTTTATCTTTATAACTTTCTCTGTCAACAAAGAGTAACTTCATGCCAAAAAGCTTACACAATAAAAGCATTTCATTTTCTACGGCTTCGCCACGAACAAAGGCGGTAGCAGTTAAATTATTTCTTGCAGCTGCAGCTGCAGTTGCTACTAAATGGTTAGAGTAAGCGCCGCCGAAAGTCACTAAATGGCTCTTGCCTTTTGAGGTTACATCTTGTAAAATATATTTTAATTTTCGCCATTTGTTTCCAGAAATATATGGATCGATCATATCGTCTCGTTTTACAAAAAGAGATTTTAATGATTGAAAACTGAGATTATGAATAGGGCTATAAAAAGACATAAATTTAAAAAAAAAACTTCCCCAAAGAGAAGCTTTTTTAGCTGATTATGAAAATATTATTTACCAATACCAAAACCAATACCTGCATTAAAATAACTGTATTTTGAAATGGTATATGACGAGTAAACTCTAAAGAAGGCTAAATTGATTTGAAACCCTAATGATGCTTTTAATCCTTCTACATCGGTTTGCTTGATATTTATTGGATTTACGTATGTTTTCTTGCCACTTAAATCAACTGAAGTAGGTACATCGAACTCATAAGAACCAATCGCTTTTAATGCTGATTTAGAAGAATTATAACCAACACTAGCAAAAGGAGTAAAAAAAGCTAATTTTTTAGAAACAATTGCTTCTGCACTATAACCATTCAATTTAATGTCTACAGCTTGGTTAGCATTACTTTGATTGTTAATTTTTATAGGAAGATTGTATTTTAATGTACTGTAACCTACGGCAACAGCTAAATCAATAGGGATTAGTTTACTTTTGTCGCCAATTAACAAAGGTAAAATTTCGATTTTTGCTCCGATACCAAATAAATTGAATTTGCTGTTATCTATTTTAACATCGGGTATTAACCTTAAAGAAATTTCAGTATACTTAAGTAAGCCAATTGTTAACTGCACTTGAGGAGAAGGGACGTAATTTATTCCTGTACCTTGTGGAAGTTTAAATGTTTTAACTATAGCATTCGGAATATTGCTGTCATACAATTCTATTAGTGGGCCATCTGATTTATCTCCAAATGCAGTTGGGCTAATGCTATTTGTAGGTATAGCGGCTCTAATGTTTTTTAAACCTAACGTATTTACATCATAAGATTGATCTGATTTAGGTACAAATGCTGCTGTTGCGGTAAATCTTAAATTAAATCGCAATGGTCTTTTTGCTTTTGCTGTATTAGTCCATCCTGAGTTTAGGCCAGTGCCAAGGCCTTTAAACAATGGATTAATGTAAGCATTAACTAGTTTTGTCGCATCTTCTGGACTTCCTTTAAATAAGTCGCCAATTTTATCTTGTGCTAATAAATGAAAAGGAGCTATAAAAGCACATAAAATAAGAAGGAGTTTAATCAAGTATGGTTTATTTTTCATTTTACTATTGGGCTGATTATTAGGTATGATAGTATATTTTAATAACTATATAATTATAAATTTAGTATATATTTTAATTTTTAAAGCAGCATTTATTTTTCAATTTTAATTAGTAGATAATACTAAAAAATTCCTTTCCCAATTTCATTTTTTATAGATTATCAAATTGTTAATCTTACTTTTGTAGCATGGAAAACAATAGTATAGACCAGGAAGAAGAACAAGATTTATTTGAGCATTTTAATATTGTTGTAGATAAAGGTCAATCTTTACTTAGAATAGATAAATTTTTAATGCTTCGTTTAGAAAACTCTTCACGTAATCGAATACAAAATGCTATTGATGCAGGTAATGTTTTAGTAAACAAAAAAACTATAAAATCTAGTTATAAAGTTAAGCCAAATGATGAGATTTCTATTGTTTTTGCTCATCCACCACGTGATACAGAGGTTTATCCAGAAGATATTCCATTAGATATCGTTTATGAAGATGCTGATTTATTGGTTGTGAATAAGCCCGCTGGAATGGTAGTGCATCCAGGTTTTAATAACTATACAGGAACTTTAGTTAACGCCTTGGCATTCCATTTCGATAAATTGCCAACTTTACCTGGCAATGATGGTCGCCCTGGTTTGGTACATAGAATAGATAAAGATACATCTGGTTTATTACTAATTAGCAAGAACGAAATTACCATGACTAAATTGGCTAAACAATTTTTCGATCATACCATCACTCGTAAATATTTAGGTTTAGCTTGGGGAGATCTAGAGAAAGATGGCAGAGTTGAAGGATATATTGGACGTAGTTTAAAAAATCGTATTATCATGGATATGTACGATGATGCTGAAAAAGGAAAGTGGTCTGCAACAAATTACACTGTTTTAGAGCGTTTAGGTTATGTTACTTTAATAACCTGCCAATTAGAAACAGGTAGAACGCATCAAATTAGAGCGCACATGAAACACATTGGTCACCCTTTATTTAGTGATTCAAATTATGGTGGCGATAAGATATTAAAAGGAACAACATTTACAAAATACAAGCAGTTTGTTTCAAACTGCTTTGAGTTAATGCCTCGACAATCTTTGCATGCACAATTATTAGGATTTATTCATCCTACCACACAAAAATACATGGAATTTGAAGCTCCATTACCAGCAGATTTTAAATCTGTATTACTTAAGTGGCGCAATTATAGTAACCAAGTTTAATAGATTAATATTAATTTCTGTACAAAATTCTTTCAATGCCGCATTATATCTTATTTAACGATGAATTTTTTAACTCTGATCAAGCAGTAATTAAAGCAACCAATAGAGGCTTTAAATTTGGAGATGGATTATTTGAATCCATGCGAATGTGTAATGGAAAATTGATGTTTGCAGAGCAACACGCAGATCGTTTACGTTCTGGTATGAAATCATTAAAAATTGAAGGTTTTACTCTATTAGATGAATATTTTTTAAGACAAAAAACTAATGAGCTTCAGAAGAAAAATAAATTTAATGGCAACATTCGTTTCAGGTTAACTATTTATCGAGAAGGAGAAGGAACTTATGCCCCACAAATCAATAAATATGGCTATTTGCTAGAAGCTAATCCACTAGAGCAGGCTAGTTACGAAATCAATCAGAAAGGTTTAATAATCGATGTTTATGATGAATTGACAAAATCAGTTAATAAGTTCTCTAATTTTAAAACTAATAATGCTTTAGTTTATGTAATGGCAGGATTATTTCAAAAACTTAACAAATTAGATGAAGCTATTATCTTGAATCAGTATGGGTTTTTATGTGAAAGTACCACCTCAAATATTTTTGTAGTTTACCAAAATCAAATCTTTACACCAGCATTAGTTGAAGGCTGTGTTGCTGGTGTAATGAGGAGTGTAGTTTTACAATTGGCTAAAACACATAATTATACTATCATAGAGGCTCAAATTAGTCCTGAAATACTAAAAGAAGCAGAAGAAGTTTTTGTAACTAATGCAGTGGGTGGTATTAGATGGGTGATGGGTTATGGCAAGAAACGATATTTTAATGAGGTTACTAAATCCTTAAGTACAAAGTTAAATGCTTTAATCTAAGTAAATTTTAAAATCAAATTTACTTCTTTTTGCTCAATACGATTCCTGCTTTTGCGGGAAGGAAGGAAATTTTATGACAACTTTTTATAAACGAACTCCTCTTAAAAACTCATCAATTAGCATTCTTTTTTTTCCTTCTAATTGTAAATCTGTTATTTTAATGAAGCCATCTTTAGTAGCAAATTTTAAATAAGTTTTATGGTCTGTACTATAAGTGCCCACTTCAATTTCAGGTTGTATATTTTCAGGCTCCGCATTAAATATTTTTAATGTTTTATCATTTAAAATTGTAAAAGCGGTTGGGTAAGGACTTAATCCACGGATGTGATTGTAGACTGTTTGGTTCGTATTATTCCAATCAATTTTACAAAAGTCTTTTAATATTTTAGGTGCCGATTTTAAATTCTCACTTTGAATTTGTGGAACTTCATTATAATCATCAGCTTCGATAGCTTTAACTGTTTTTACTAATAAATTAGCGCCAACAGTCATTAATTTATCATGTAAATCTCCCGCAGTTACGCTATCGCTGATCCGTACAGAATCAGAAAAAATTACATCACCAGTATCTATTTCTTGTTTTAAAAAGAAGGTAGTAACACCAGTTTCTTTCTCGCCATTAATAATTACATGATTAATTGGCGCAGCACCACGATATTGTGGTAATAATGATCCATGTAAATTAATTGTTCCTTTTTCGGGCATTTGCCAAACAACTTCTGGCAACATTCTAAAAGCAACAACTACAAAAAGATCTGCATTTAAAGATTTTAATTCAGCTAAAAATTCTGGATCCTTAAGTTTTAAAGGTTGTAAAACTTTTAAATCGTTTTCTACGGCATATTTTTTTACTGCACTTTCGTTTATCTTTTGTCCGCGACCAGCTGGTTTATCAGCTGCGGTAACTACGCCAACTATATTTAAACCTGCTTGTTGTAAAGCACTTAACGAGGCAACAGCAAAATCTGGGGTGCCCATAAAAACTATTTTCATTATTAGATTGTTCAATGTTTGTTTTACACCACAAAATAACTAATAATTAAGTGAAATTTCTTTTTTAAATCAATATGATTGCAACTTTAGAAGTTCTTGAAAACACAAATTTGGTCTATGTACATCCATCTAAAGCGGGTTATTACAGGATGGGAAAACCGGGTTCATTCTTTTATGAAGACGGTAAAGCTAATCGTTTGCAAAATGAAGCTGATTTAGAAAGAATTAAGAGATTAGTTATTCCTCCAGCATGGACAGAGGTTTGGATATCGCCCAAAAAGAATGGTTATTTACAAGCTGTTGGTACAGATACTGCAGGCCGTAAACAATATAAATATCATGCTGAATGGATAGCTAGAAAATCTGATCATAAATATTTTAGACTTTTAGAATTTGGTAAAACATTACCTAAAGCGCGAAAGCAAATTGCAAAAGACTTAAAAAGAAAAAATTTCGATCAGAAAAAAGTATTGGCAATCTGCTTGCAAGTT
>JBBSRF010000044.1:0-12538 GCA_038243335.1 Sphingobacteriales bacterium | reverse complement strand
GTGGCTTCTTTGTTTCAGCTTTATTGGCAGAATACAAGCAGACTACTGCGAACCATCAATTGCTCAATGCTATGGCAAAACAGAGTGGAGGTGAAGTTGTATTGCCGCAAAACCTGCTTGCTCTAGCTGATGCTATTTTTAAAAGTAAATTTATTATGATCTCCAAAATCGTGATTTAATGAAATTTGAGAACTAATACGTTCAGTTTTATTTTGCTCAAAGTAAGTATGTAAAGGAAGTTTTTCATTTTTTAAGTAATGCATATCACCTCCAATACGATCTTCAAAAGTGGTATTTAAACCTAATACAATATTTGTGTTTTTGCTTGGGTATAAAAACAACTTCGGGTTAAAGTTAAATTTCTCAGATTTAGGAATTGCCGATAAATCTATTCCAGCTGGATCATAAGCACTATTATTTTGATAAGAAGCAAAAAGTGTTGTGCCAATTTTCTCATTTCTTTTAGCGTAAAATCCATTTAAACTTAAACCCAAAGCATCTGTTCCATCAAAATGAAAATTCAGTTCTTTAGCTAAATTTGGTGTTTTGGAAATTAAATTCACTAACCCAGCAATTGCGCCACCTCCGTAAAGTGTAGAAGCAGAGCCTTTGATCAACTCCACTTGCTTTAAATCTAAGGGTGGTATTTGTAATAATCCTAATCCGCTTGCCGCTCCAGAATATAACGGAAAACCGTCTTTTAAAATTTGTGTGTAACGTCCATCCAAACCTTGTATTCTAATTGCAGCATTGGCTGATGTAGCTGATGTTTGTTGCACTTGAATACCAGTACTTTCACTTAAAAGCATCCTAATATCGCCAGGTTTCATATTTGCTTTTTCTTCTAGCTCTTCTCCAGCAATAAACTCTACTCTTGTAGGAATATCTTTTATACTTCTGTTACTTCTTGTAGATGAAATAATCACTGTTTCCAGTTCATCCTCACTCGGTTCTAAAAATATATCTAGTACTTCAGGTTGAATAAGTGGAAATTTTAGATTAACGATTTTTTCTTCGAAACCTAAAAAGCTAATCGTTAATATTTGATTCCCATCAGGAACATTTGTTAATATTACTAATCCTTTTTCATCTGAAGAAGTACTAATTTTAGTACCCTTTAATGTAATTGTTGCTCCAATAATTGGTGCTTTTGTCTCATTTTCTATTACTCTAGCTTTCCAAACATTTTGTGCAAAAGTTAATGTACTTATAAATAATGCCAATATTGACAGTATGATTTTTTTCATTTGTTAATTAATTAGATTGAAATTTTAGATAAATAATAAACATAGCCCTATAATAAAAACCTTTAATAAGCAATTAAATTAGGCAGTGTTCATAAAAAAGTAAGAATTTTAAGCGATTTTTGGCGGATTCCAAATACTGCTATCATGCTCCTGGAGTATAGATTGATAGTTAGAAGTTTGTTTATCTATAACCTGTGTTGCTATAACAAAAACCAAATTGGATAAATTTACCTCAACTATGTTTTGTAAACAGCAATTGCAGGTACAAATAGACTCACATTGGCCAGAATGGTCTTTTTGACCATCAATAACTGTGCTAAAAGCTGTATTTAAAGAAAGACAATCGTCTTCAAATACCTCAGTACATGGTAATGCAGCAAGCAATACCAAAAAAATTAAAATAAGAGCACCTAATTTTTGCACAGCACAAATTTAAGAAAATTTTATTCTTGTCTTTTAAATTTCTATCATAATCTGGGCCTATAATTATTGATATGACATTAAAACAATGGAATAATATTTAAAAACTATTCATCATACATTCTCTACCACTCGTCATTTTTTTATTTTTAATAGGCTGTTTTCATTGCACATTTGATTGTAAATAAAAACAAATTTTAAATTAAATGATTATGAAAACTCTGATATTAATTGCAACGCTATCACTACTTACAACAATTACAAATGCACAGTCCGTAAACTACGATGTAGAAATGCAGCGTGCAATAAAGATGTTAGATACTGCAAAAACAAAAAATGGATACTTCAATACTATTAACAGTTTTAAAAAAATAGCTATATCAGACGAAAAAGAATGGTTGCCACAATATTATATTGCCTATTGTAATTTAGTATTGGGAATTAGAGTATACGAAGATGAAGAAGCTAAAGACAACACTTACGACACCGCGATTAAATATATTAACAAAGCTGACACTTTAAGCCCAAACAACAGTGAAGTTTATGCCTTAAAAGGTTATATTACATTTATGCAAATGGCTGTTTCGCCACAACAGAGAGCTATGAAAATGATTCCAGAAGCAAATGTTTTAATTGCAAAATCAATTGCGCTAAACCCAGAAAATCCAAGGGCATATCTACTAAAAGGCCAAAACACTTACTATACTCCAGAAATGTTTGGCGGAGGTAAAGATGATGCAAAGCCTATTCTAACAATAGCTAACGAAAAATTTGAGAAATTTAAGTCCAAAAATTTAGCTCCTAATTGGGGTAAAACTAGATGTGAAGAGTTATTAAAATCATATAATTAATTTCCAATATCTAAAATTCATTAAATTAAACCTGTTTAACAAATGAAACAAAAAAAATTATCATTTACGGAGCGAGGTTGGCTAAAAACTAATATCAAATATGCTATTATTGGAATATTGGTTGGCTTAATTATTAGTTTATTCACTAATATATTTAAGACTGACGGTGTGTTGCCAATTAACATTATGTTGAATATGCTTTTCGGTTTATTTATTACACTCAGTATAACCAATGTAATTGTCTTTGTTCAAAAATTCTTCACACCAACTGGAGTAAACTTCTGGAAATTTATAGGCTTATTTTACACTTGTAATTTAATAGGTCTTTTTATAGGCATTGAGTTATCTTATATAATTGTATCACAAATTTTTAATGAACAATATGAATTTTTTGGTCATACTGAAGATTATAAAGTATCTTCTATAATTACAATCATTATCGGAACTTTAATTCTGTTGTATCAATTTCAAAAAATTAACGCAGCAGCACTTTTAAAAAGTAAAGAAATAGATTTAGTAAAGTTAAATCAATTAAAAACAGCTGCAGAATTACAAGCTTTACAAGCAAAAATTAATCCTCATTTTTTATATAATGCGCTAAATTCTATTGCAAGTTTAATTCAAGAAGATGCAGGCAAAGCTGAAGATATGACCATTAAGCTATCTAAGCTTTTTAGATATAGTATGAATACAATGGAAGCAAATTTCTCTACTATAAAAGAAGAGTTAGAAATACTTGATGCCTATTTAGCTATTGAGAAGGTTAGGTTTGGAAATAGAATTCAATTTAAAATTGAAGTTCCAGATTTACTCTTAACGCAACAGATACCAAGGTTTTTAATACAGCCTCTAGTCGAAAATGCTTTAAAACATGGTTTAAAAGACAGTATAGAGAATGGTCTACTAAGTGTGAAAATTGAACAAATTGAAAAACAGATTGTATTAATTATTTACGACAATGGTATACCTTTTCCCGAAGAGCTAATTGCCGGTTATGGTTTACAAAGCACATTTGATAAATTACAATTACTTTATAAAGAAAATTACGATATACAAATTAACAATAGTCCAGAAAAACATATCAAAATTTCAATTCTAATAATTTAATTATAATGTTAAAAACAATAATTATAGATGACGAACAATTAGCTCGTCAGCGTTTAAAACGTTTATTAAAAGAACACGATGTGATAGACATTGTAGCAGAAGCGGAAAATGGTGCTGAAGGATTAATTTTAATCGAGCAATTACAACCTGATCTTGTGTTTTTAGATATAGAGATGCCTATTCTCAGTGGTTTTGAAATGTTAGCAAAATTAAAACATCAACCAAAAATAGTCTTTACAACTGCTTATGATCAATATGCAATTAAAGCATTTGAAGAAGATTCAGTTGATTATTTGCTTAAACCAATAGAATCAGAGCGCTTAGAAAAAACCATCAAAAAATTAAAGCAAACTCATCAAATATCTAATCAAGTTAATATCGAAGATTTACTTCTTAAAATTAGTGGTAAAAAAAATATTAAGACATTAACTGTAAAACTAGGCGATAAAATTTTATTAGTTAAACTTGTTGATATTGTACATGTACAAGCAGAAGATAAATATGTATTTCTTCATACTGCAGATGGCAAAAAACATTTAACAGATTTTACTTTATCGAATTTGGAAGAGAAATTACCAGAAGAATTTATTAGAGTACACAGAAGTGATATTATAAATTCGAATTTTATTAAAGAAATTAGAAAGGGATTTAATGGCGCATTAATATTTGTACTTAATAACACCGTAGAAACTAGAGTAACCTCCAGCCGCTCTAATAGTGAAGTGCTTAGAGAAAGATTTGATATTTAGTTAGAACGCACAAATTTGTATTTAATAATACTATAGTTGGCTAATCATTGTAAATCAATTTTTTACGAAAAAAAGTTTACTATCAATTTAAGAAGTAAAATTCTTTTTTTTTCAATCAAAATTCAGAAATGGAGCAAATTATATTAAAAAATTACGATATTTAGCAACCAAACAAAATCCAAAAAATTTTGATGCTTTCGTAATCACTCATGAATATCAAATTCCTTAATAATTACACGCTGGCATCTTATCTTGTTTTTGGAACTATTGTTATTGCGATAATTAATATTTTTATTCATGGTTTAGCAGATTTGGCTGATCTGATTATAGCTTTAGCCATCATCATATTAAGGTATTTCTCTTTTGTATTGGTTAAAAGAAGCTTTACTTGGAGTAAGTACCTTCTGATCGTCCTTTTAGGAAGAAGTATTTATCGTTTATGGTATATCATAGAATACCCCGAAATTAGTTTATATTATATAGGCTTGTTTTTAATGATTTTGCAAATCATCTTAACAGTTTTAGCCCTGTCTTTAATTACACGGAGTCCTGCTCAAATTTATAAAAGTAGAAAAGATTATTAGTTTATAATTTTATTCCAATTATAGACTTGTGTTTATCAATAATTTTCAGCGATCATACAGCTAATTTAACTCAGAATTTCTACAGAATTAAATCATAACTTTGCTTAAAGCTATATCAAAAACTACTAAGTTTTAATTACATCTCAATGAATAAATTTCAGCAAAATTTTCATCATACTCTTAAGCATAGATTTGGACCTGTACTTTTAGCTACATTATTATTATGTTTTATTTCATTAATTACTAGAATTGTACTGTTGATAGCTTCTGTAAGTTCTTTCGATTGGACCTTTGCTAATTTTTTCAGTGTATTTATCATCGGTTTACTTTTTGATTTAGCAGCTGCTTCTTTTGCAATCATTCCATTAGTAATTTATTTATGGTTATTTCCTAGCAAATGGTATGGAAATAAATTAAACAAGATTCTGTTAATTATATATTTCTTTATCATAATAACAACACTAATTTTTAACGGAATTTCTGAATGGTTTTTCTGGGATGAGTTTTCAGTTCGATATAACTTTATTGCGGTAGATTACCTAATTTATACAACTGAAGTAATTGGCAATATCCGTCAATCTTATCCAATTATCCCAATAATAATTGTGTTAATTTTGGTTGCCGGTTTAGCAACTTATTTATTAAGAAAATGGATTAATCCA
This sequence comes from Sphingobacteriales bacterium, assembly GCA_038243335.1. Lineage (GTDB taxonomy): Bacteria > Bacteroidota > Bacteroidia > Sphingobacteriales > Sphingobacteriaceae > Pedobacter. Next base: position 6,918 of record JBBSRF010000044.1, on the reverse strand, counting down.
TCTCATAGCTATTCAATAAAATTTTTGAAAAGAACAAAGCTTGCATTACTCCTACTTCTAATACCAGTAATTACCTATTTTTTTGTAGATCACAAATGGAAAAATCATAGTGCTAACCAATATGCTAATGAACTTGCAGGTAACGGAATGTATGATTTTGGATTTGCATTTTGGAATAATCAACTTGATTACAATACTTTTTATCAAACTATACCATTAGCTAAAGCTGCTCATATTCTTCGAAGTAATTATACTGCAAAAAACACCGATACCTCTGCATTAGGTATGGCTAGAGATATAGTTGCAACAGAAAAAGAAAACAAAATGAATGTAGTAATGATTAGTGTTGAAAGTTTAAGTGCAGACTTCTTAGGCAGTTTTGGCAACACGCAAAACATTACCCCAAATTTAGACTCATTAGCTAAAAAAGGATTACTATTCACCAACCTTTACGCTTCTGGCACAAGAACTGTTAGAGGACTCGAAGCTTTAGCATTGTGTATCCCACCAACACCTGGACAATCTATCGTGAAACGTCCAGACAACAAAAACTTGTTTACATTAGGAAGTGTATTTCGATCAAAAGGTTATAACAGTAGATTTATTTATGGAGGTTATGGCTATTTTGATAATATGAACGAATTCTTTTCGCAAAATGGTTATGAAGTTACCGATAGAAATGCTTTAAAACCTAGCGAAATTACTTATGAAAATACTTGGGGAGTAGCTGATGAAGATCTATTTAATTTAGCGATGAAAGAGCTTGATAAAGATTATAAAAATAACAAGCCATTTTTCGCTCAAATTATGACGGTTTCTAATCATCGTCCATATACTTATCCTGAAGGAAGAATAGATATCCCATCACATACTGGAAGAGAAGGCGCAGTAAAATACACAGATTATGCCATTGGCAAATTTATTAAAGATGCTGGTACTAAACCGTGGTTTAAAAACACATTATTTGTTATTGTATCAGATCATTGCGCATCTAGTGCAGGAAAAGTTGAACTTCCAGTAAATAAATATCACATTCCAATGATATTTTATGCTCCTGGAAAAATTAATGCTGGAAAATTTGAAAAACTTACTGCACAAATCGATGTAGGACCAACAATTTTAGGCTACCTCAACTTTAGTTATCAAAGTAAATTCTTTGGTCAAGATGTATTTAAAATGGCTCAAAAGGATGAACGTATATTTATTAGTACTTACCAAAGCCTTGGTTATTTGAAAAACAATAAATTAGTAATTTTAGGTCCAAATAAAAAGACTGATACTTTCATTCCAGATTTTAAAACTGGAAGTTCTGTTGCCACCAAAAACGAACAATCTCTTACTGAAGAAGCAATTGCAAATTATCAAATGGCGTCTGAACTTTACAAGCACAAAGGATATCAATTTTCAACTAAGAATTGATTATCATAATTTTATTATTTTTAAACAATATAAATATAAATTATACTTATTACTTTCTTGTGAGGATTTCTTTTGCTAAAAAGGGTACATTTACTTAGTGAAAAAAAATATTTCAATATTATTTTTAGCAATTACGATATTTTGCTCTAATTCAGAATTCATTGAATTGGCAAAATTACCTATATTAATAGAGCATTTTAATGAACACAAACAATGGGATTCTAAAATGTCTTTTTTAGGCTTCATGTACATGCACTACCTTCAAGAAAGCAATAAATATGGAGATTATGGAAAAGATATGGAAATGCCTTTTAAAATGCATGATCATTCCTTCGCTACTTTAATGGGTTTTTTAGTGCCTCCACCTGATTACTTGATGACGTCAAGAGCATTCCCTAAAGATAAAGAACAGAGACTATTTACAGATTTTTCTGTTTATTCTTCTCAATATCTTACTGCAATTTGGCAACCACCAAAACATTCATAACTTCTTTTAGAAAGCAATCCGCTTTCATTTATTAAAATAAATAATTTAGTCTTTCTTATCAGGCAATATCAATTTTTCATTATCGAATGATTCTATTAAACCTGTATAGATCTAAATTCATTTCACTTTTCATAGATTTTAACCGCTATTCAGTCAAGTTTTTACTGAATAACAAGATAAAATAATTATGCTTAATAAAATCATTGAGTTTTCTGTAAAGAATAAGCTCATCATAGGGCTTTGGGTATTAGCTCTTATCGGAATTGGTATTTACCAAGCCACAAAATTACCTATTGATGCTGTACCAGATATTACCAATAACCAGGTACAAGTTATCACCATCGCTCCTTCTTTCGGTGCAACTGACATCGAAAGATTAGTCACCTTTCCAATAGAACAAGCCAATAGTAATATATCTGGCACTAAAGAAATTAGAAGTTTTTCCCGTTTTGGGCTTTCATTAGTCACCATTGTTTTTGAAGATAATGTTGATGTTTATTGGGCGAGACAGCAGGTTGCAGAACGGCTACAACAAGTTCAAGGGCAAATCCCACAAGGCATTGGTACACCAGAATTAGGCCCAATCTCAACGGGACTAGGCGAAATTTATCAGTATGTGGTAAGACCACTTAAAGGCTACGAAAAGAAGTACGACATCACAGAATTACGAACTATTCAAGACTGGATTGTTCGTAGGCAATTATTAGGTGTTAAGGGTGTTGCAGAAGTAAGCAGTTTTGGTGGTAAGCTTAAACAGTATGAAATCGCAGTAAATCCGGATAAATTAAATTCGTTTGGCATCTCTATTAACGATGTATTTTCTGCTTTAGAAAATAACAACCAAAGTACAGGCGGTGCATATATAGAAAAAGGACCAACTGTTCTGTACATCCGAAGTGAAGGCCTTATTGGAAACAAAGAAGATCTTGAAAATATTTCTATCGTTAGCAAAACAAATCAAACTCCATTATTAATTAGAGATATTGCAGAAGTACAAATGGGTTATGCCACACGTTATGGTGCAATTACTTACAATGATGAGGGCGAAGTTTCTGGTGCAATTGTAATGATGCTTAAAGGCGGCAACAGTAGTCAGGTTATTAAAGATGTTAAAGAAAGAATTGCTCAAATTCAAAAAACACTACCAAAAGGAGTAGTTATTGAACCGTTTTTAGACCGTACAAAAATGGTTGACAATGCCATTGGTACTGTAGAAAAAAACTTAATGGAAGGCGCATTAATTGTAGTCTTCGTATTGGTATTATTTCTCGGCAATTTTAGAGCAGGTTTACTGGTTGCTTCTGTGATACCATTAGCTATGCTTTTTGCCATCTGTATGATGAATTTATTTGGCGTAAGTGGTAATCTGATGAGCTTAGGAGCTTTAGATTTTGGGCTAATTATAGATGGAGCTGTCATCATTGTAGAATCCGTCATGCATCAAATTTATCACAATGCCAAGTTTAAGCAAATCACAAATTTATCTAAAAAGGAAATGGATAATACTGTGGTTAGTGCAGCTAGTAAAATGATGAACAGTGCAGTATTCGGACAGATCATCATTCTGGTAGTTTATTTGCCAATTTTAACACTACAAGGTATTGAGGGTAAAATGTTTAAACCAATGGCTCAAACCGTTGCTTTTGCATTATTAGGTGCGTTTTTACTATCACTTACATATATACCCATGATGAGTGCTTTAGTGTTGAGTAAAAAAGTAAGTCTAAAACAAAACTTTTCTGATCGCCTAATGGCAAAAGTGCAAAATGCTTATCGCTGGGCAATATTAAAAGTATTACGAATTCAGAAAACAGTTTTTGCAATTGTTTTAGTTCTTTTTGCAGCAGCAGTTTTAATTTTAGCTAACATGGGAGGCGAGTTTATCCCTGCATTAGAAGAAGGCGATTTTGCAGTGGATACCAGAGTTTTAACAGGAAGTAATCTAAACACAACTATTGAGAGTACTACCCAAGCTGCACATTTGTTAAAAACGCAATTCCCAGAAGTGATTAAAGTAGTAACCAAAATTGGAAGTGGTGAAGTGCCAACCGACCCAATGCCAATGGAGGCCAGCGATATGATGGTTATTTTAAAAGATAAAAGTGAGTGGACATCTGCCAAAACTTTCCCAGAACTTTCTGAAAAAATGAGCACAGCTTTAGAAGATATTCCGGGCATTACCGTTGGTTTTCAATTCCCAGTACAAATGCGTTTTAATGAATTGATGACTGGAGCGCGGCAAGATGTAGTATTGAAAATTTTTGGAGATGACTTAGATTCTTTAGCCGCTTCTGCAAATAGAATAGCAAAAGTAATCAATACCGTTGAAGGCGCACAAGATTTGTATATTGAGCCAGTGACTGGTTTACCACAAGTTATCATCGATTATAAACGCCCGGTTATAGCACAATACAGGTTAACAATTGCCGACATTAATAAAGTAATTAACACAGCTTTTGCAGGACAAAGTGCTGGTTTAGTTTTTGAAGGCGAAAAACGTTTTGATTTAGTTGTTCGATTAAAGGCTGAAGGCAGGAAAAATTTAGAAGATATTCAGCAGTTGTTAATCCCAACGCCATCCGGTAATCAAATACCGCTTTCTCAATTGGCAGATGTACAAATTAAAGATGGCCCAAATCAAATACAAAGGGAAAATGCAAGGCGAAGAATTGTAGTAGGATTTAATGTGAAGAACCGGGACGTACAAAGTATTGTGAATGAATTAAAGGAAAAAGTAGATCAAAAAATTAAACTTCCTGTTGGTTATTCCATGACCTACGGCGGATCTTTTGAAAATTTAAATCACGCTAAAAAGAGACTGATGGTTGCTGTTCCTGTTTCACTTTTATTGATTTTCTTACTGTTATTTTTTGCCTTTAAATCGGTAAAAGAAAGTTTATTAATTTACACTGCCATTCCATTATCCATCATTGGAGGTGTATTCTTTTTAGCATTTAGAGGAATGCCATTTAGCATTAGTGCAGGAGTTGGTTTTATCGCCTTATTTGGTGTGGCAGTTTTAAACGGAATTGTATTAATAGCAGAGTTTAACCGCTTAAAAAAAGCAGGCTTTACGAATGTGGTAAGTATTGTAGTTTATGGAAGTTTAACTCGATTACGCCCAGTATTGATGACGGCTGCTGTGGCATCTTTAGGTTTTTTACCGATGGCCTTAAGTAACGGAGCAGGCGCCGAAGTGCAACGACCTTTAGCAACCGTAGTTATTGGAGGATTAATTATCGCTACTTTCTTAACCTTATTTATTCTTCCATTGTTATTTATATTATTTGAAAAAGGTGGTAAAATGAAAGGAATAGGTAAAAAAACAATTGTGGCGAGTATCATTTGTATTTCGATTTTAGGAAGCGCAAAAGCACAAACGCCGATTACTTTGGATCAAGCAATTGAAAAAGCAATTTCACAAAATCAAAAATTAAAAAGTGAAAAATTAAGAACAGCCTACGCTAAGGAAATGATTAAAACAGCTGCTGATATTCCTCAAACAAATATTGCAGCAGATTATGGGCAAATAAATGGCTCAGTTAATGACAATCGTTTCAGCATTTCACAAAACATTGCTTTTCCAACTGTTTATAAAAGACAAAAAGAGCTTCTTAAATCAGAATGGGAACATGGTTTATTAAATGTTGCCCTGAAGGAATACGAGTTGAAGAAAACAGTTACTGAAGTTTTTTATTCAAATTTATATTGGCAAAAAAAGGAAAATTTATTAAAAAAAGCAGACTCATTATATGCCAATTTTTATGAGAGAGCAGCATTACGGCTGCAAAAAGGGGAAAGCAATATTCTAGAAAAAATAACGACAGCGAACCAAAAAGGAGCAATCGAAATTCAGTTGAGACAAGTGCAGCAAGAATTGCTTACAGCAGGATTACAATTGCAGTTTTTAATGAATACAGATACGGTTTATACACCAATGGCAGATTCAAATACATTGCAGATGTCATTAGCCACAAACGATATCTCTAAAAATCCAGTATTAAAAGCGATGGCACAAGAGCAGGTCATTAGTGAGCGGCAAATTAAAGTAGAAATGTCAAAATTATCTCCAGGATTAATGCTAGGCTATAACAATAATAGTTTTAATGGTTTAGGAGAAAATAGTAAGATTTACGACAGTAGTAATCGCTTTCACTCTGTTCAATTTGGCTTGTCAATCCCAATCTTTGCTCAAGCACAAAAAGCAAAAATTAGGGCTTCTAAAATTGCTGTAAATATTGCGCAAAGCCAATTACTTGAAACAAATGCAAACTTGCAAAATCAGTATAAAAGATTATTTGCGGACTGGAAAACTAATCTCGGATCGGTCAAATATTATGAAACTGAAGGATTAAAAAACGCAGTAAAAATTACGGAAACGGCTGAAAAACAATTTTTGAATGGTGAAATTAATTACCTAGATTTTGCGATGCTAATTAATCAAGCTATTAATCTACAAAACAATTATATCGATGCTGTAAAGTTGCTAAATAACAATATTATTCAAATTAATTACCTTACTATAAATTAATCATGAGTTTAATTCATATTAAAAGAAATGGGTTTAAAACCCTACTTAATTTAAAAACTTTATTTGCTATTTGCACGGTATTGTTTTTAACACAATGCCAAAATAAGCCAGAAGAACAAATTGAGAAAACTGTACAAACTGAAGAAGATATGGTTACACTTACGGATGCACAATTGAAAAATGCACCGATAGAAACTGTAACTCTTTCAGAAAAAAATATAGGTACAGTTTTAAAATTAAATGGCAAAATAGATGTCCCACCACAAAGCTTAATATCCGTTAGTGTTCCATTAGGTGGCTATCTAAAAACTTCTAAATTATTACCCGGAATGCATGTTAATAAAGGGGAAATTATTGCGGTGATAGAAGACCCGCAGTTTATAAGGTTACAACAAGATTATTTACAAGCGAAGTCAAAATTACATTTTGCAGAATTAGATTATAATAGACAGCGTGATTTAAACGAAAGCCAGGCAAGCAG
>JBBSRF010000043.1:0-12582 GCA_038243335.1 Sphingobacteriales bacterium | reverse complement strand
TTTCTTTAGACTTACAAGCCGTTACAGATACTTATGCATTAATGGGTCATCCACCAATTGCAGCTATTATTGGAGGTGATATATTAATGGAATATACTGCTAAGATTGATTATCGAAAAAAACTACTTAGATTTTATAAATAGGAAATGGTGAAGGTTTTTAAAGCTCTATTTATTTCCTTAATACTAAATCATTTAGCAGTTAGCGCTCAAGATATAAATATTATTGATAAACCGATTATTTACGATTCAGTAAGAACTAAGCTCTCTCTACAATATTTAAAAGAAAGACATGGTATGATTGAAAGTGAGCCAATAATAGAACCTTTAATGATTGTGTTGCATTGGACCGCAGCTAAAGCGATGAGTTCTACTTTTAATGCATTTAACAAATCCGCTTTAAATGGAGATCGCAAATCAATTTCTGGTGCTAGTAATTTAAATGTATCCTCTCAATTTTTAATAGATAGAGACGGTACCATTTATCGATTAATGCCAGAAGATAGTTTTGCAAGACATGTAATTGGCTTAAATTATTGTGCAATAGGCATAGAAAATGTCGGTAGTGATGATTATCCACTAACCAAAGCTCAATTAATAGCAAATGAGCAATTAGTGAGGTATTTAAATAAAAAATATAAAATCGAATATTTAATAGGTCATTATGAATATTTAAAATTTAAAAACTCTCCGCTTTGGAAAGAAACAGATCCCAATTATATAACTGGAAAGAGTGATCCTGGAGTTGACTTTATGCAGGAAATTAGAAGCAACGTAAAAGATTTAAAATTATATGGTGAGCCATTAAATTAGGATAAGTAAATCAATATATCAGCTACTTTAATTTAGCATATTTTTCCATTAACAGTTTACTTTCTTTAACACCGATTTTTGCAGTTCTTATTGCAGAAATTACATAAATAATAAACAGAACTAACAAGGTTGATGTAATAAAGAAATTGCTATATATACCACAAATCAATGTATTTGATGTGCTTTTGATTGCATAATTGAAAATTTGTAAAAATGAACCCATAAATACAAAATACATTATCGAAGTTCTGTAAACTAAAAGCTTTTTATATGGTTTAAAGTTTAATATGATAATTACTAAAAAACCTACTAATGCAATAATAGCAATTAACCAAATGGTCATAAAATATTGGTTATCATTTAATAGAACTTGTAGTTGATACAATAAAAAACCACCAAAAATTACTAGAAGAATATGTTTTAAATTAAAACACATCAAAAAATTACTCCAAAAAATATTTCTATATTTTTTACCTAAAGTATTAACAATCGAATCTTCAATTACACTAAAACCAAAAATACCAAAAGAAGCATGAGTTTGTTTTAAAGCAGTATCAAAACTTAAATTAGGATTATCTGTTAGCTTCTCCTCAACTTGCGATGCCACATGATCCAATACCTCCATTTGCACATCCAGGTAAGCAATTCCTCTTTTACTAATAAAAGCTTTTATATCTGCGATTTGTTCTTTAGTTAGCTTCATTTTAAATCCCTAATACTTTAAGCTTCTGATTGTAAAATTTAATAAATGCCCTAAAATATAAACTAGCCAAAAAGAATAAAAACAAATTAATAATCAATTTTATACTTGGACTAGTATCTACAAAACTATCCGGTGCAATAAATAATTGAAACATAAAAAACATAATTAAGATACCTACTGAGGCTTCATTTAAAATACCTTCATCCAAAATTGAATACTTTTTATATTTAATTCTATTTCTAAAAATTTTGAAATGCATGAATACAGAAAATAATATACACCATATCGTTATTCCTGCAAAGATTATTTTAAAATCATAAGGAGTGATATCATAATAAAAATATATCAACAAGCAAAGCAAAACTAAAACTATGCTATAAATTATTCCTGGCCATTTAAAAGTATTGAGTATCTCTAAATTGAAATACTTAATGTATCTTTTCCCTATCACATTCCGATAAAGCTTTTCATTATCAAAAACAGCTTGATAACCGCCAAAATCTTTCCAAACTATATCATCAACAATAGTCAAACTAAATGGTGCATCTATATCTTTTAAAGCATTTAAAATATGGTCGTATAATTCATTAATAGTTTCTCTATACTTTGGCACAATAAAGATATAATCTTTGATATCCTGTTTTTGCGTTGGTGTAAGTTCCATTAAAAAGCAGGGTTTAGGTTTAACAACAATTCCACATCTAAATAAGCAATTTTTTTTTTGCCTATAAAAATTTTTATTTCTGCTATCTTTTCTTTAGTTAGCTTCATCTTAAATCCCTAATACTTTAAGTTTCTGGTTGTAGAATTTAATAAATGCCCTTACATATACGCTTGAAAAAAAGTATATACCTAACGTGATGATTAATTTGGTGTGACCACTAGTTTCAACTGAACTATCTTTACCGAGAAAAAAAATTACGAAAATAGTTACTATTGAGATTCCAAATGTGTAAATATGCATTAAGTAATCATCTAAAATTGATACTTTTAAATATTTAATTCTATTAATAATTATTCTCGCTAATCCGAAAAGTAAAACAAAAGAACAAATTATGATGCTGCTTAAAATTATATTTTTTGTATCAAAATTTGTATTTCTTGCGCTAAAATAAAACATTAAACATAATGTCAATACCGATAAATTACTAAATATGCCTGGCCATTTAAAAGTATTTAGCATTTCTAAATTAAAAAATTTCATATACCTTTTGCCTATCACATTCCGATAAATCTTTTCATTTTCAGCAACCATTTGATAACCGCCAAAATCTTTTAAAACTATTTCGTCAACTAAATTTGTATTGAATGGCGCCTCAATATCTTTTAATGCGTTTAGAATATGGTCGTAAAGCTCATTAAAAGTTTCTCTGTATTTTGGCACAATAAAAATCCAATCTTTAACTTCTTGCTTTTGTTTTGGTGTTATTTCCATTATACCGTAGGATTTAGATTTAACAACAATTGCAATTGCGCAATAAAATCTTTCGCTTCTTGTAGTTTACTCACCACTTCCTTTTCGCCATTAGCAGAAAGCGAATAATACTTACGTACTCTGTTTTCTACAATTTCTGTAGAAGTTTCTAAAAAACCTTCGGCCTCTAATTTGTGTAAAGCCGGATATAAAGCACCTTCTTTAAGCATTAATTCGCCCTGCGTAATTAACTTTACTTTTTGCGTTATCTCATAACCATACATTTTATCGTTTTCTGCTAACAATTTTAAAATAATAGTTTGTAGTGTACCTTTAAAGAGATCATTATTGCCTGCCATAAAACAAATATAGCATTTTATTTTACATACATAATAATATATGTATATAAATTTAAATGTTATTTAATTCATAAAGGAGATTGCTAAGCAGATGAAAAATCAGCTTAGCAATAACAGCATTTGCAATAAAAAAACCCTCCAAGAATTAACTTGAAGGGTGAAATATTTTAAGTTCCTTTTGGGAAACTAAGCGTCAATCTTTGCATATTTAGCATTACGCTCTATAAACTCTCTACGAGGTGCAACTTCATCACCCATTAACATAGAGAACGTATGGTCACATTCTGCAGCATTTTCTATTGTAGCTCTAAGTAAAGTACGATTAGCAGGATTTAGCGTAGTATCCCACAATTGTTCTGCATTCATCTCTCCTAAACCTTTATAACGTTGAATGTGAACACTTTCTTCTTTACCTGCTCCTTTTAATCGCTGTACAGCAGCATCACGTTGTCCATCATTCCAGCAATATTCAAACTCTTTACCTTTTTTAACTTGATAAAGCGGTGGTGCAGCAATATAAACGTAACCAGCTTCAATTAAAGCTCTCATGTAACGATAAAAGAAGGTTAAAATCAACGTGGTAATGTGCGACCCGTCAATATCAGCATCCGTCATAATTACAATTTTATGGTAACGTAGCTTTTGCATATTTAATGCTTTGTCATCTTCAGGAGTTCCTATACTTACACCTAAAGCAGTAAACATATTTTTAATCTCATCATTTTCGTAAATTTTGTGTTCCATTGCTTTCTCTACGTTTAAGATCTTACCCTTAAGCGGAAGAATAGCTTGAAAATTACGATCACGACCTTGCTTAGCCGTTCCACCCGCCGAATCTCCCTCGACTAGGTATAACTCACATTTCTCTGGATCACTATCAGAGCAATCGGCCAATTTTCCTGGCAAACCAGAACCACCCATTACACTTTTACGTTGTACCATTTCGCGAGCCTTACGAGCAGCAGCACGAGCAGTGGCAGCTAAAACAACTTTATTAACAATCATTCTAGCCTCTTTTGGATGTTCTTCCAAATAAGCGCCCAATGCTTCACCTACGGCAATATCTACCGCACCCATTACCTCAGTGTTACCAAGTTTAGTTTTGGTTTGGCCTTCAAACTGTGGTTCCTGTACTTTTACAGAAATTACAGCTGTTAAGCCTTCTCTAAAGTCATCGCCAGTAATTTCCATTTTCAGGTTTTTTAACAAGCCAGATTTATCAGCGTAACTTTTTAAAGTACGAGTTAAACCTCTTCTAAAACCTGCAATGTGTGTTCCACCTTCATGTGTATTAATATTATTTACATAAGAGTGAACATTTTCTGAGTAACTATCATTGTATTGAAAAGCCAGCTCAACTGGAACACCATTTTTAATACCATCAATGTAAATCGGCTCAGGTAAAAACGAAGCTCTAGTTCCATCTAAAAATTGAACAAATTCTTTTAAACCACCTTCAGACCAAAATGTTTCTGTTAAAAAAGAACCATCATCTTCTGGGTAACGTTCATCAGTAAGTGTTAATGTGATGCCTTTATTTAAATAAGCTAACTCACGTAAACGAGCAGCTAAAGTATCATACTTATATTCGGTAGTTTGCGTAAAAATAGAATCATCTGGCTTAAAAGTTACAATTGTGCCACGTTTATCAGTAACTCCAACTTCTTTAACATCATATTGTGGAACACCAATTTTGTATTCCTGCATCCAAATTTTACCTTCACGATGAACTTCTGCTTTTAAGTCTGTTGATAATGCATTAACACAACTAACTCCTACACCATGCAAACCACCAGAAACTTTGTAAGTATCCTTATCAAATTTACCACCTGCATGCAAAACAGTCATTACAATTTCTAATGCTGATTTATTTTCTTTTTTATTTATTCCTGTTGGTATACCCCTACCGTTATCTTCAACCCTAATCGAATTATCCGCTAATATATTTACTATAATAGTATCTGCATGACCAGCCAAAGCTTCATCAATTGAGTTATCTACAACCTCGTAAACCAAATGGTGCAAACCTTTAGCGCCAGTATCACCGATATACATGGATGGGCGCTTACGAACTGCCTCTAAACCTTCTAAGACTTGTATATTATCTGCCGAATAATTGGACAATGAATCTTTTTCTTCGCTCATAATTTTGTTAAATACATAAAGAATCAAAAATAACCATTCTTCACCACTTTAAACACATTGTGGATAACTATTTGGATATTATAAATACAATAAAATTGATTAAAAAATGCTCATTTTTAGGATACTCGGTTTTGATTTTTATATTTGCTAAAATTTATTAAAAAATTATATTAATATTTTAATAAAAATACTGATTTAATAGTATAAAACTTAATAAAAAAATAAACCAAGATATAATGAAAATAACTAAATTAAAAGTAGGCAGTTTAGTTTCTGCTATAGCATTAGTTTCTGTAATAAGTGCTTGTTATAATGATGCTAAAACTAATGTTAAAAATACTGAAACCACGGCAACCGTTTCTGCTGAAGAAAAAATTGTATACGTTAACTCTGACTCATTGTTAACTAAATATGAATACTTCAAAGATTTAAAAGCTAAAATGGAAACCAAAGGTAAAACTGCTGAGGCTGACCTGGTTGCTAAACAACAAGCTTTTCAACGTGAAGTACAGCAATATCAATCTCAACAAAACACCTTAGCAGCAGACCAAAGAGCTGCTACAGAACAAAGATTATCACGTAAGCAACAAGAACTACAATCATACCAACAAAATGCAGGCAGTGCTTTACAAAATGAGCAGGCTAAAGAACAAGAATTACTTTATGATAAAGTAGCAGAATATTTAAAAACCTATGCAAAAACTAAAGGTTATAAAATGGTACTCACTTATTCAAAAGGAAATAGTGCTATTTTATTTGCAGACGAAAGCTTAGATGTAACTAGCGCTGTAATTGTTGGCTTAAATCAAGCTTATACTAAGGATAAAAAATAATATTTATTTTATTTTAATAAAAATGCCTCGAACAATCGGGGCATTTTTTTTGTATTATAATTATGAAACAAAGTACAGAGCATGATAAATTTATGCGAATTGCAATATCACTTTCAGAGAACAATGTGATCAAAAACCTAGATGGGCCATTTGGCGCTGTAATAGTTAAGGATGGTAAGTTAATAGCTAAAAGCCCAAACAAAGTAAATTCTATTTTAGACCCAACTGCACATGCAGAAATAGCTACAATTCGTTTAGCTTGCAAAAAATTAAAAACTATTGATTTAACTGGCTGCACACTTTACACTAGCGCTGAGCCGTGCCCAATGTGTTTAGGCGCTGTTTATTGGAGTAAAATAGAGATAGTTTTTTACGCTAATAGTAAAGAAGATTCTGCTAATGTAGGTTTTGATGATGAATACTTGTATAATCAATTCGCTAAACCAATGAAGGAAAGAAAATTACAATTTAAACAAATATTGAGAGATGAAGCACAAAATGCATTTAAACTTTGGGAATCATCTGAAATGAAGAATGATTGATAATGGAAAATTATAAAGAAAAAATTAAATACGAATTAGATTTCTGGCAGATGGATTTAATGAAAAAGCCATCGATGCTAAATAATTTTACAACAAAAATTCAAAACAAAATAAACAGTTATATCCCAGTTAAAGTTCATAATTTAATTACAGCAACAATCAAACAAATGATAAAAGCTGTTTTATTTGGCTCAACTTATACCACATCGGCAATACCTAAAGAAGACCTAACACTTTTACATAGAGAGGCTTTAGTTAAGGCAAAAATAGATAGTTATTGCAAAACTGGCGCAGCCGAAGGAGGCGTTACTGGAGCTGGTGGTTTCTTAATGAGCCTAGCAGATTTTCCGATACTTATCGGAATAAAAATTAAAATGCTCTTTGAGATAGCTAGTATTTATGGTTATGACATTAAAGATTACAGAGAAAGATTATACATTTTGCATATTTTTCAATTGGCCTTTTCTAGTAAAAAAGGAAGTCAGAATATTTTTATAGAAATGCAAAACTGGGATGAAAAATTATTGATTTTACCAGAGAGTGCCGAGAATTTCGATTGGCAAACCTTTCAACAAGAATATAGGGATTATATAGATTTGGCTAAAATAGCACAGTTACTACCAGTTGTTGGCGCAGCAGTTGGTGCTATTGCAAATTATAAATTAATCAAAAAATTAGGTGAAACAGCAATAATGGCCTATAGAATGAGAGTATTTAGTCCAAAATTGTAAATCAATTTTCATGTTGTTCATGTTTCAATTTGATTGATCAAAGATTACTTTTCCTCAAACATTCCGCCAATCAAATCATCAGTTTCTCTTCTATCTTTTTTTGTAGGCCTACCAGTGCCCCTATCTCGTTTTAGACTGGGCGAATGAAACATAGATTTAAAAGCATGCGTTTCTTCCTTAGGAGTAAGATCTTTGTATTTTGTTATTGCAATTTTAGATTCAACCCTATTGCTTAAAAGCGCTAAAACCTCAACCACTTTTTTTTCAATCCCTTTAGACACTTGATAAACATCGCCTACTTTTACGATAGCCGAGGGCTTTAAGTTTTGACCATTAAACTTTACTCTACCTGCTCTACATGCATCAGTTGCCAAACTTCTCGTTTTAAACAACCTTATTGCCCATAGATATTTATCAATTCTTAATTTCTCTTGTTCAGACATAAAAAGCAATATTACGAAGAAAGATTAAATTCTGTCGATAACAAAATTATTCAATCTCATCTTAATTTATCAAGATCTTAATATTTAATTTTATAAAAACAATGCGCAATACATAAAATTGATTTATTTTGTAAAAAATTTAAAACATCATGATTGAAAAATTAAAAAGTCTAGTAGAAGCCGCATGGGAAGATAGATCCTTATTAGCATATAGTAACTATTGTGAAGCGATCGAAACAGTAATTTTAAAATTAGATAAGGGTGAACTTCGTGTAGCAGAACCTGTTTTAAATAGTTGGGGTATTAACGAATGGATTAAAAAAGCAGTGATTTTATACTTTCCAATAAAAAAAATGAATGAAATAAAGGTTGGTCCTTTCGTTTATCATGATAAAATGGAATTAAAAACTGATTATGCTGAAACTGGCGTACGTGTTGTACCAATGGCCAGTGCTCGTTATGGTGCGTTTTTAGCTAAAGGTGTAATTATGATGCCATCTTATGTAAATATTGGTGCTTACGTAGATGAGGGCACAATGATTGATACCTGGGCAACAGTAGGTTCATGCGCTCAAATCGGCAAACGTGTTCATTTAAGTGGTGGTGTAGGTATTGGTGGTGTTTTAGAACCAATTCAGGCAGCACCAGTAATTATTGAAGATGATTGTTTTTTAGGTTCAAGAGCAATCGTTGTAGAGGGTGTTAAAGTAGAAAAAGAAGCAGTATTAGGTGCCAATGTGGTAATTACAGCATCAACAAAAATTATAGATGTAACTGGCTTAACTCCTATAGAATATAAAGGAATTGTTCCTTCACGTTCAGTTGTTATTCCTGGTTCTTATACCAAAAAATTCCCTGCTGGAGATTTTCAAGTACCATGTGCGTTAATTATAGGTAAACGTAAAGAATCAACAGATAAAAAAACTTCGCTGAACGATGCATTGAGAGAAAATAATGTGGCTGTTTAAAAACATAAGTTAAAAGTGTAAAGTTGAAAGTTAAAAGCAAAATTCAAACAGACAATTATATTGTTGCCGACTTGGAACAAACTAGTTTTAAACTTTCTACTTTAGACTTTAAATTGAGAATTGGTTTTGATGGTAAGCGTGCGGCAAATAATCTAACTGGACTTGGTAATTATAGCCGCTCTTTAATTACAGGTTTAGCAAAGCGATTTTTTGAAAATCAATACATAATTTACACATCAAAAATTAAAAGTCAGGTTGAAAAATCATCTTTATTCTCATTGCCTAATGTAAATTTAGAATTTCCAACTGAAGGTAAATCCAAATTATTTTGGAGAAGTTTTGCTATTAAAAATCAGCTTATAAAAGATAAAATTGACTTATTTCATGGCTTAAGTCATGAGATTCCTTTTGGATTGCAAAAAACCCAAATCAAAAGCATTGTTACCATACATGATTTAATTTTTCTTCGTCTACCCCATTATTATAAGTTTATTGATCGATTTATTTATAAATTTAAAAGTAAATATTCTTGTAAAAATGCAGATAGGATTATTGCCATAAGCGAAAAAACTAAAAAAGATATTATTGATTTATATCTTATTGATCCAAAAAAAATTGACGTGATTTATCAAAGTTGTGATGATAGTTTTAAAACACTTTTAACAACCGAAGAAAAAGAAAAAATAAGAGAAAAATATCAATTACCAGAAAAATACTTACTTAATTTAGGCACAATAGAATGTAGAAAAAACTTACTACTAATTATAAAAGCCTTACCAAAAGTAACAGAAAATTATCCTCTAGTCGTTATTGGAAAAGAAACTCATTATATTAAGCTCATTAAAAGAGAAATCACAAGTTTAGGAATTGAAGACAAAGTTATTTTTTTAAAAGATATTCCCTTTTCTGATTTACCTAGCATCTATCAAATGGCTAAATTATTTATATATCCATCTAAATATGAAGGGTTTGGCATTCCAATAATTGAGGCGCTTTACAGCAATATTCCGGTTATAGCAGCAACGGGTAGTTGTTTAGAAGAAGCTGGCGGACCTAGTAGTGTTTATATCTCACCAGATGATCACATTGCTTTAGCTAAAGCAATTAATGAAGTTTTGGATGACGAAAATTTACAAAATACAATGAAGGAAAACGGTTTAATTTATGTACAGAAATTTAACAATGAAAATGTTTGTCATCAATTAATGGATTGTTATCTAACTGTTTTAAAAACATAATTATTTTAGAATTAGATTTACGAAATATGAAAATTGTGTTTGACTGTGAAAGAATGAAGTATCCATACACAGGTTTATTTGAATTTTGCCATAAACTTGGATTGGCTCTCATCGCAAACACAAATGAAAACGATGAAATCATATTATATATACAAAAAAGAAATTTTATATTTTTCCCGACGCAGATAAAAAAAATTATCCAACGAAGTATTCATAAAATTTTTTTCACAAAATTTAATAAGGAAATAGAAATTTGGCATACAACTTATCAAACATCTTGGTATATGCCGCCAATCAGAAAAAATTTAAAAAGGGTATTAACCGTACATGATTTAAATTTTCTTCACGAAGAGAAATCAATTATCAAAAGAACCAAATATCTTAAAAAACACCAAGAAAACATTGACAAAGCAGACCATGTTATAGCTATTTCCCAATTTACAAAAAATGATATTTTAAAAAATTTAAAAGTAAATAAGCCTATATCCGTAATCTACAATGGTTGTGATTTAGAAATTTATTCTGATTTTAACAATCCGTTGTACCAACCACTAAAACCATTTATCTTTACCATTGGCACAGTTATCCCAAAGAAAAATTTTCATACCCTACCATGTTTACTTGTTAATAACGAACTAGAGTTAATAATTGCAGGAAAAAAAGATGATGTTTATGCAATGAAGATCATGGAACAAGCAAAAAAATATAATGTTCAAGAAAGAGTGAAAATTATAGGAACTGTAACTAAAGAAGATAAATATTGGTATTTTAAAAACTGCAAAGCTTTTGTTTTTCCTTCATTAGCTGAAGGGTTTGGAATTCCAGTAATTGAAGCAATGAACTTTGGCAAACCTATATTTCTTTCTAACCTTACTTCATTACCAGAAATTGGTGGTAATGATGCGTATTATTTCGAAAATTTTGAAGCAGAAAACATGCAAAAAGTATTTGAGAATGGATTTAAGCATTTTAGCGAGACAAATCCTGCTGAAAAGATAAAGAAACATGCGCAGAAATTTAGTTGGCAAAAATGCGCAGATCAGCATTTGAAGCTTTATAAATCTTTATAAACTAATTTTTAAAGTTTTTATTTAGATAATTTAAAAAGCTAACCTCTATATTTAAGCAAAAAACAAAACATAAAAACTTTGAATGTTTAATATGATATCTGTTATAATTGTAACTTTTAATGCGGGCAAAACCTTACAAAAATGCCTAAATAGTATTTATAATCAGAGAAATAGACAAAACATAAAATTAATTATAATCGATGGAAAAAGTAGCGATGACACTGTTTCCATTTTGACAAATAATAAAAATGATATTGATTATTGGATATCGGAAAAAGATGATGGGATTTATGATGCAATGAATAAAGGTCTTAAAATAATCAATACACCTTGGGTTTATTTTTTAGGAGCTGATGATGAACTATTATCTGATTTTTCTGGAATGTTGGATAAATTAACTAACCTAAAAACAGTTTATTACTCAAATGTAATTTACAAAGGGGCAAAACAATCAGGAGAGGTTTCGTCATATCATCAGGCTAAACTTGGTATTTTTCATCAATCAATTATTTATCCTGCTCAAGTATTTCAAAAATATAAATATGATATTCGCTATAAAATTGCAGCTGATTATGCGCTAAACATGAAACTACATAACGACCGTCTTTTTAATTTTAAATTTCTTGATTACACCATAGCTAAATACGATGACAATGGAATATCATCAACTGAAGTAGATTTTGCATTTGAGAGAGATAAATTAAAATTAATTTTTAATAATTTCAAATTTTATACTTTTTTACGTTATATATTTAGAGAAATGAAAAAGAATTATAATAAAGTTGGAAGTGGATAAAATTTCCATAATTATAGTGACCTTAAATGTTGAAAAGTATCTTCAAGCTTGTCTTGATAGCATTGCTAAGCAAAAATACTCGAATATTGAAGTTATTGTTATGGATGGTTTGAGTAGTGATAAAACCTTAGATATCATTAAACATAACCATCATATCATTTCTCAGTGGCAAAGTGAAAAGGATAAAGGAATATACGATGCAATGAATAAATCGCTTAAACTGATTACTGGTGATTGGGTATATTTCCTTGGAGCAGATGATACATTAAGAGCTGATTTCTCAATTATTGCGACAAAGCTAAAGTCTCAAAATTCAATTTATTACGGAAGTGTTTTAAGAGAGGGTATTAAATATTATGGATATGCAAATAATTATAAATTTGCAAAAAATGCAATATGTCATCAAGCTATTATATATCCATCAAGCGTTTTTAAAAAGTATAATTTTAACGAGCGTTATAAAATTTCTGCAGATTTTGTATTGAATATGTGGTGTTGGAAAGACAAGAATTATAGGTGGTTATTTAG
>JBBSRF010000042.1:0-12690 GCA_038243335.1 Sphingobacteriales bacterium | reverse complement strand
GATTAAGGGAAAATATCTTCAGCTTTATTTGAACGAGTTTGTCTATAAACTTAACAGGAGATATTTTGGAGAAAAACTATTCGATAGGCTTATCGTAGCGACCGTTTTTAACTATGGGTAACATTACGGACATTCAATAATCAAATATTAAAATAAGCTTATCCAAATTAAAATTGTAAATTGTAGGGCCTAAAGGTATAAGGTTTCATGACAAATATTGTTTACTAACCTGACACATTACACTTGAAGTTTATAAAAAACAACTTAATATGGCGGTAAGCAATTTTGACATTAAAGGTCTAACAAATGAGGAAGTAAGCATAGCTAGAGCAAAATTTGGTCAAAATAAATTAAAATACAAACGCGAAAATACCATTTTAGATGCCATTAAAAGTTTGGCAAAAGAGCCGATGATTTTACTTTTGTTGGCTGCTGCTCTTATTTATTTTATAAGTGGAGATTTAGGAGATGCCATCTTTTTATTATCGGCTATTTTTATCGTTTCTTTTTTATCCTTGTATCAAGATTCTAGAAGTAGAAATGCCTTACAAAAGTTAAAAGATTTTTCTCAACCCAAATGTAAAGTTATACGTGATGGTAAAACAATTGAAATAAAAAGTGAAGATCTAGTTGTTGGCGATAGTTTAATGGTAGAGGAAGGCACTTCTATTTCAGCCGATGGAGTAATTATTCACTCTAATGATTTCTCAGTCAATGAATCTATTCTAACCGGAGAATCATTTGCGGTTTTTAAAGATATATCAAAAGAAGATAACTACATCTACAAAGGAACAACCGTAGCCAGTGGTTTAGCTATTGTAACAGTAACTGAAATTGGAAACCAAACTAAACTAGGTAAAATTGGCGAAAGTTTAGAAAGTATAAAAGAAGAAAAAACTCCGCTAGAATTACAGATTAACAGTTTTGTAAAAAAAATGGTTATTGCTGGAGCAATCGTTTTCTTAATCGTTTGGGCAATCAATTACTTTCATTCTTATAATGTTTTAGATAGTTTGCTCAAGGCGCTAACCTTGGCAATGAGTATTTTACCAGAAGAAATTCCGATGGCATTTACCACATTTATGGCTATTGGTGCTTGGCGATTAATGAAATTGGGCATTGTGGTAAAGCAAATGAAAACAGTAGAAACTTTGGGTTCGGCAACGGTAATTTGTACAGATAAAACTGGAACAATTACAGAAAATAAGATGAGCCTGGCGAAGATATTTACCTTAATCTCACAAAGAATTGTAGCGCCAGAAGAAGCAAATGCAGATGAAAAATCATTACTAAAAATAGCAATGTGGGCGAGTGAACCCATCCCATTCGATCCAATGGAAATTGCATTACATCAATCATACAGCCAATTAAATTTAGCAGACGAAAGACCAAATTTCAAACTAATTCACGAATATCCATTAGGTGGAAAACCACCAATGATGACTCATATTTTTGAAAATCAATCTGGTAAAAGAATTATTGCCGCTAAAGGAGCGCCTGAAGCAATAATGAAAGTTTCTAATTTAACAATTGAAGAAATGCAACAAATTGATGAAGCTATAAAAACAATAACAACTGAAGGATATAGAGTGTTAGGAGTTGCAGAATGTGATTTTACAGGAAATAACTTCCCTGACAAACAACAAGAATTTAAGTTTAATTTTAAAGGGATTGTCTCGTTTTATGATCCACCAAAAGAAAATATTGAAAGTGTTTTAAACCAATTTTATGATGCTGGTATTTTGGTAAAAATAGTTACAGGTGACAATGCAGAAACCACTACTGCAATTGCCAAACAAATTGCATTTAAAGGTTCTGAGCATAGTTTAACTGGAGAAGAGCTAATGAAACTATCAGACGAGGAGTTGCAAAACAAAGTAATGGAAACTAATATTTTTACCAGGATGTTTCCAGAAGCAAAGCTGAGAATTATTAATGCCTTAAAAGCCAACAATCAAATTGTAGCCATGACAGGCGATGGCGTAAATGATGGGCCAGCACTTAAAGCAGCACATATTGGCATTGCAATGGGTAAAAAAGGAACAGAAATAGCCAAACAAGCCGCATCGCTAATTTTATTAGAGGATGATTTGTCTAAAATGGTTGATGCAGTTGCCATGGGCAGAAGAATTTACACCAATTTAAAAAAAGCAATTCAGTATATTATCTCTATTCATATTCCGATTATCCTTACAGTTTTCCTTCCCTTAGCTTTAGGATGGATTTACCCAAATATTTTATCTCCAGTACATATTATATTTTTAGAGTTAATTATGGGGCCAACATGTTCTATCATTTTCGAAAATGAACCGATGGAAAAAAACAGTATGATTCAAAAACCTAGACCATTTGTAACTTCATTTTTCAATTGGAATGAATTAATGACAAGTATTATTCAAGGTTTGGCAATTACAGCTGGTACATTATTGGTTTATCAGTATTCGGTATATATAGGTTTAGCAGAAGCACAAACTAGAGCAATGGTATTTGTTGTTTTAATTGTTTCAAACATCTTCTTAACGCTTGTAAATCGTTCATTCTATTATTCTATTTTTACTACGTTAAAATACAAAAACAATTTAGTTGCCATGATTATTGGCATCACCATTGTGATTTCGGCACTTTTACTTTATGTGCCAAGCTTCGCTAACTTTTTCGAATTCGGTAAACTTAGTATTTCGAACTTATTAGTTGCTACTTTACTAGGCTTTATTGCTGTGATATGGTTTGAATTTATAAAATTGAGAACAAGATTAAAATCTAAGCAATAACCAATTTAAATCTTGAAAATGTATATTTATAATACCAAATTCGTCTTTGCGTGGCAAGAAGCTCTGAATGAGCTCCTTTGGAGCAATCTTAAAGCGTATTACCTGAATAGTAAGATTACTCGGTATATCGCGATGATGACAATTGAAATTTTTAGAAACTGAAAATCTTGCACAAAAGTATATAGTGTCAATAAACGAGCATTACCAATGAATTCAAAAGAATTACCACCAGAAAAAACAGAAGAACTTTTAGCGGTTTTAAAATTGCGCTTTGAGCAAAATATGCAGAGACATCAAGATGTTGAATGGTCTCAAGTAAATTTAAAGCTAAAAGCTAACCCTGATAAAGTATGGTCGCTAAATGAAATGGAATTAACTGGAGGTGAGCCAGATGTTGTTTGCATTGAACAAAATAAAGATGAAATTATCTATTACGATTGTTCGCCAGATAGCCCAAAGGGACGAAGAAGTATTTGCTACGATAAAGAAGCTTTGGATAAACGAAAAGAAAATAAACCAAAAGACAGTGCTATTAACATGGCAAGTAATATGGGTATAGAAATTTTAACAGAAGAACAATACCGCAGCCTACAACAAATCGGAGAATTTGACCTTAAAACATCTAGCTGGGTTAAAACACCTGTTGAAATGAGAAAACTAGGAGGAGCAATATTTTGTGATCGCCGTTTTAATCGTGTATTTACTTACCACAACGGTGCAGAATCGTATTATTCAGGAAGAAGTTTTAGAGGATTTTTAAAGGTTTAACTTAAATAGGTTTCTCTATCCAAATTCCATCTTCTTTAATAATCTCAATCAATTCATCTAAAGCCGCTGGTGTATTTACATTTTTCTTAACCACATCTCTACCACGATATAAAGTAATTTTACCTGGCCCTGTGCCTACATAGCCATAATCGGCATCGGCCATTTCTCCAGGACCGTTTACAATACAACCCATGATGGCAATTTTTACACCTTTTAAGTGATCTGTTTTAGAGCGGATATACTGGGTGGTTTCTTGTAAATCGAATAAAGTACGACCACAACTTGGACAAGAAATATATTCTGTTTTACTGATACGTGTTCTTGTCGCTTGTAAAATTCCGAAACTAGTAGAATTAACTAAAGGTAAACCAATATTTGTTGGTGCATCAATCCAAACACCATCTCCAAATCCATCAGTAAATAATGCGCCTAAATCGCTTGCAGCATTTAACATCAGCTGATCTGAGTTGACATCACTATAACTTCTTTTAAGAATTACTGGAACTTTAATGTTTTGTTCTTGCAGGGCGACGAAAAATGCCCTCTGATTTTGCATGCCATTTTCTGCTGCAGTTTCTAGAATAACAACAACATTGTCTGAAAGTCGGAAAGTCGGAAAGTCCAAAATATTAAATTCATCAGCATTAATGCTTACAAAATTTACAATTTCATCCTTAACCTCACTTTTAGCAAATTCTTGTGCAGTTAATAAAGGATAACAATTTTGTTTATCTTTTAAGTTTAGCCAAGTATTGTAATTGTAAACTTGTTTCAGATTACCGGGAAATGAGAATGAAGGTAATTCATCTCCTAAATAAACTACATCACAAGCCTGATCAGAAAGATTATATTTATCTAATCCAGCACTATAATTATAGCCTAATTGATTTAAAAAGTAAGGATCTTTTAAATTCTGTTGAGTTACATCTATCATAACCACAGGGTGAAAATGACCACCAATTTGTTGTACAGGATTAGTAATGCGACGGGAATATTGGTAAGGGGAATAACCCCCTAACCCCCTGTAGGGGGTATTCGTGTTAAGCTCCTCCTTTAGGAGGCGGGGGAGGTATCTATCAGCTAATGCTTTTGCAACTGGTGCTTCAAACTCTGGATCTTCCGTTAATGAAACACGAATGGTATCTCCTAAACCGTCTGCTAATAATGTACCAATACCAACAGCAGATTTAATTCTTCCATCTTCGCCATCACCGGCTTCGGTTACCCCTAAATGCAAAGGATAATTCATCCCCTCTTTAACCATCGTTTCTACCAACAACCTATAAGCTTGCACCATCACTTGCGTATTACTGGCCTTCATAGAAATACACAAGTTATAAAAGTTTTGAGCTTCGCACATGCGGATAAATTCCATAGCCGACTCTACCATGCCTCTTGGAGTATCGCCATAATGGCTCATGATACGATCTGATAGAGAACCGTGGTTAGTGCCAATACGCATGGCAGTACCATATTCCTTACAGATTTTAACCAATGGGGTAAATTTTTTATATATTCTGTCCAACTCTGCTTGGTAGGTGGCATCTGTATATTCTAAATCTTCAAACTTCTTCTTATCAGCGTAATTACCTGGATTTACACGTACTTTTTCTACAATGCGAGCTGCAGATTCTGCCGCATTTGGTGTAAAATGAATATCAGCAATTAATGGGACATCGTAGCCACGAGCACGTAGCTCCTTTTTAATATTAGCTAGATTTTCTGCTTCCTTTTTACTTGGTGCAGTAATGCGAACGTAATCACAACCTGATTCTACCATGCGAATAGTTTGCTCAACTGTTCCCATAGTATCCATGGTATCGGTGGTAGTCATCGATTGGATACGAATAGGATTTAAACCTCCCATTGGGATGTTGCCAATAGTTATTTCGCGTGTTAAAAATCTAGAATATTGGGTTAAGCTATTACAATAACCTCCTTCTAATTGAATTGGATTAACTTCTTTCTGCATGCCTTGCAAATATAAACTAAATGTTCAATTGTAATATTGACAGATTGTTAAATTGTTGATCAAGTTGTTGAAACTATCTATAAAAACTTGGTATTAAGGCTAAACCAATCTTTGTTTAACAATCAGTGTTTCAACAATAACATCATGTAAGCATTGATTTTTTTTATTTAAGAAACAATAAAGGTATCCTATAAAAAAAGGTAAAACTGATAGTATTTTAGCAAAATTTCTAGCAAAAGAAGTGCTTATCGAAAGCCGATTGCCAATCATATCTGTTACGGTAATGTCCATTAATCTTTTACCGATTGTACCTTGTTTAACAGAAGCTTCGGCAATGCTCGAATAGATGAATTTTGCAACTGGCACTAAAATTAACAAAACCAATGCAGTACCAATTCTAAATATTTTTTGATCTACAAACAAATAAACTAAAAGCACAATCACAACATAACCAATCAGTAAAAAGAAATAATCAATTACTGAAGCCATTAAACGTTGATCAAAAGAGGCAAAATATTGAGGTGCAGTTTGTTGATATCTAAACCCCAAAAACGCACGTAATTCTTCAAACTCATGCGCCTCTTTATAGTCATCCATGCCAGGCGTTCTGATAAAAGTATCAGGCTTTATTTTTAAATCAGGTAATTCATTTAGACCATAAGGCCCTTCTGGCTTACCATTAATAACTACTGTATATTTTTGCGTTGGATTTGACATATTAAACAAATAGCGTAGAAACAAAAATACTAAACATTTTGTCTTTACGCTATGATCTATTTAATTACTAATTAATATCTTTCTACCTCGAAGCTGCTTAAGCCACCATCAAAATTTATAAATATCTTTTTGGTTGAAGACTGATAGTTTGCAGTTTCATAAACACCTTCGCTTATCATTTTAAAGCCGCTAAAATCTTTTGATGACAAACCAGTTTTTGTTTTAATTCTACATCCTGAACTTTCAGGAATACTAATTTTAACATCTGCGATTCCTGTTTTAACATTAACATCAGTTATAGGTAATAAATCTCCTATCTTGAAATTAATATCCGCCGCTCCACCATCGAAATTTAAAGTTCTAATTTTATAGTCTTTTAAATCAAAATCCATTTCCCCTGCACCTAATTTAAGGTTCATTTCCCAAACTGGCTTTGTATTTAAATATAATTCAACCGTATTATTTCCATCCCCAATAGACCATTTGCTTCTTCTATTTTTATCTTGCGATTTAAAAATTAATGTATTAACACTATCAGCAACTATTTTAGTTAATCCGAAATTGTTATTCTTTTTGCTTACACTAGCTAAAAACAAACTATCTGAACTTCCTTTTAATTCAAATGAAGTACCACCACCAGAAATTTCTAATATATTTTTCTTTAAATCATCCCCAATGGTAAAAGGTTCAACAAAAGTTGATCTATTAGCACCAACATTTTTCCCATCTTCACTGTCAATATCCATATCGATATTGTTTCTCATATTACCCCACCATTTACCTTCAGGCTTTTCTTGTCCTTTTACAAATAAAAAAGACAATGTTATTACTACAATAGCTAAGGAGATAATATTTCCAGTTTGAGAATTATTTCTGTTAAATAGAATATTAACACCTATAATAATCAGAAATACAGGCCAAAACTTCCATACGTTACTCCAATAAAAATCTATTACATTAAAGTTGTTTAATAAAAGTACACCTCCTATAAACAAGAGTACAATTCCCCAAATTACTCTATCTAATTTCATCTCTTTATATTTTTAATTTTACTCGGCATTAAGCTTGCATGAAAACTTTAGCTCCGAAATTATTTTCAATCATGCGTTTTGAATAAACCAATTATTAATTAGGTATTTCAGATGATTTTTCATCTTCAATTACTACAATCGTTTCTACAGGCTTTTCAGCTGCAGCTTTTTGAGCTTCTTCAGTTGTTTTTTTAAAATCATCCCACTCGTTTTTACGTTTATTTTTAAAAATTAAAGTGATACCAACTGCTATTATCGCTAATGGCCATAGTTTGTATATTTTAAAAATATTAAACCAATGCGGTATGATATCAAATTGCCTCATTAAAAAATAAACACCTAAAAACAATAAAATTAATCCGCCTATGGTACGCCCTGTATCATTGCCTTTTTTAAATGGAACGGGGTCATTTAAACTTTCAAAATCTGCACCTGCATTTGGTGTATTCCATTTAGTTTGGGTATCAGAATTTGCAGGATTGCTAAATGCATTTGCCGAATTATAGATTGAACCATCTTGTGGATTTTTTTGAAAATAATTGTTAAACTGATTGTATTTAGCTGTCAAATCATTATTTATAGGAGCTACAATCCAAATGACGATATAAACCAATAGGCCGCCACCTGCTAAAAAAATTGTTGACAATACAAATAATAACCTAACAATGGTAATATCAACTTGCATATATTCTGCTAAACCAGAAGCAACCCCGGCCACAACTTTATCATGTTCGTTTCTATGTAATCTCTTTTCCATTAAATATCTCCTTTCTAATTTATGTGTTAAAGTTTAAAGGCTTTAAAATTAGCTCATCAACGTTAGCGCCACTGCTTAAATCTAAAATAGCGCTTAAAGCACTGGCAATATCTTCTGGCTGTACAAACTGATCTGGAGGTAAACTAGTGCCCTCCCATGATGTTGTTAATGTTGAGCCTGGCAAAATTGCCGTAACTTTTACGTTGTATGGAGTTAACTCTACTCGCAATACATTATTAAGACTTAACATCGCTGCCTTTGTTACACAATAGCTTCCAGCATTCTCAATTGTTGTAATACTTGCAACAGAACAGATATTAAAAATATGTCCTTTCCGTTGCTCACGCATTATTTTACCTATATACTTACCCAAATAATATGCTGAGTTGATATTTAAAGATTGTTGTAATTCAAAGCTTTCATCAGCTTCATCCAATAAGCTTCCGGGCAAGAAAGTACCTGCATTGTTTACTAAAATATCGATATTGGAAAAATTAGAATTTACAAAATTAAAAAATGCTAGAACTTCTTCCTTACGACTACAATCTGCCACCATCGTAAAAATATCAACTCCTTCATCTTTTAATTCGTTTTTTAAAGTAATTAAATCTGTTTCAGTTCTAGAACAAATAGCTAAATTATAACCTTTTTTAGCTAATTTAATCGCAATTGCTTTCCCAATACCTTTTGTTGCTCCAGTTATTACCGCATTCATATGCATAAGATTTGTTTGTTTAATGCAAAAAAGAATATTAATATTGGGGAAACAATAATATTTTTTAAAAATTACACAAAGCCAGAACAATTTTTGTTGTTTCTTTGTATATTATAGTGTTTATTACAAACAAATTTTTATTAAATGAACTTTACCAATTTTGGCAAGTACATACTGCTTTTAAAAGCAGTTTTTAGAAGACCTGAGAAACTAAAAATATACGTTAAAGCTATTTTTCAACAAATGGACTTTATAGGTGTAGGCTCTTTAGGCTTAATTAGTATTATTTCAACTTTTATAGGTGCAGTAATGACTTTGCAAATTGCCTTCCAGCTGGTAAGTGATTTTATACCAAAAACAATTATTGGATCGGTAAACAGAGATTCTAGCATATTAGAATTAAGTCCAACCATTAGCGCTATTGTATTAGCAGGTAAAATTGGTTCGGCAATTTCTTCAGAAATTGGCACCATGAGAGTTACTGAGCAAATAGATGCATTAGAGATTATGGGAATTAATGCGCCAGGCTATCTAATTTTACCTAAAATTATTGCAGGTATTACTATGGTGCCAATGCTAGTTATAATCTCTATGTTTTTAAGTATAGTTGGTGGATATTTAGGTGGAACATTATCTGGAGCGGTTAGCGCAGCCGAATACATACAAGGTATTACTACAGACTTTAACCCATATACTATCGTAGTTGCTCTAACAAAAGCATTTGTTTTCGGTTTTATCATTACATCTGTACCGGCTTATGAAGGTTTTTATGTAAAAGGCGGTGCATTAGAAGTAGCGCAAGCGAGTACAAGAGCAGTAGTGGTTAGCTGTATTAGTATTTTAGTATGTGATTATTTAGTAACCCAACTGTTATTATGATAGAGATAGAAGACATCTATAAATCCTTTGGAGATAATGAAGTTTTAAAAGGTATTTCTGGAAAATTTGAAGCTGGTGTTACTAATTTAATAATCGGCGGTTCTGGTTCTGGAAAAACTACTTTATTAAAATGCATGATTGGTTTACACCAACCAGATCAAGGTACTGTAGAATATGACGAAAGAGAATTTACAAACCTAAATTTTCAAGAACGTATTGAAATTAGAAAAGAAATTGGAATGTTATTTCAAGGTTCTGCGCTATTCGATTCGATGACGGTTGAAGAGAATATCATGTTTCCTTTAAATATGTTTACCGAACAGCCCGTTAGCGAAAAGCTTGATCGAGTAAATTTTTGCTTAGAGCGTGTAAATTTAGAAGGGAAAAATAAATTATTCCCCGCAGAACTTTCTGGTGGAATGAAAAAACGCGTGGGTATTGCTCGTGCAATTGCGATGAATCCAAAATATCTTTTTTGTGATGAACCAAACTCTGGTTTAGATCCGAAAACCTCAATTGTGATTGACGAATTGATTAAAGAATTAACTGAAGAATATAACACCACCACTATTGTAGTTACACATGATATGAATTCAGTAATGGGTATTGGAGATTATATTATTTTCTTACATGAAGGAAAAAAATTCTGGGAAGGTTCTAATAAAGAAATTGCCAAAACAGATATTGAGGAGTTGAATGATTTTGTATTTGCAAGTCGCTTTATGAAAGCTGCAAAAGGTAAATTTTAATATAGTAGTCATTGCTAGGCACTTAGCAATATAAATCCAAAACTAAAATACATTTTAAAAAGCTTTAAGATTACTTCCTCGCTCACAAAGACGAGAAAGTAAATTAACCACACTAATTCTCTAACATGATACATCTCTTAACGCCCAACCATTGGAAAGATTACGAACTATTAGATTGTGGAGATTTTGAAAAATTAGAACGATTCGGCAATTTAGTGCTTTCTCGTCCTGAGCCTCAGGCTGTTTGGAAAAAGACATTATCTCCACAAGAGTGGAAGAAAAAAACACACATTAGCTTTAAAGGTCGTTCTGCAACAAGTGGCGAATGGTTAAAGTCTGATAAAAGTATTCCAGATCGTTGGAATA
Organism: Sphingobacteriales bacterium; assembly: GCA_038243335.1. Lineage (GTDB taxonomy): Bacteria > Bacteroidota > Bacteroidia > Sphingobacteriales > Sphingobacteriaceae > Pedobacter. The sequence goes on along the minus strand of JBBSRF010000042.1, from coordinate 1,965 downwards.
TAAATTATAAAAATGATGACGTCAGCATTAACTTGCGTTTAGGATTAACCTCTTTTAAGCATGTGGGAGTTTTTCCAGAGCAAGCTGTGAATTGGGATTATATATCTGCATCCATCAAAAAATTTAAAACTTCATCTCCAAAAGTTTTAAATCTTTTCGCCTATACAGGTGCAGCCTCTTTAGTTGCTAAAGCAGCAGGTGCTGATACTACACATGTAGATTCTATTAAGCAAGTGGTAAACTGGGCAAACGAAAATCAAGAATTATCTAACCTAAAAGATGTTCGTTGGGTGGTAGAAGATGCTTTGAAATTTGTTAAACGTGAATTAAAACGTGGCAAAAAGTATAACGGTATTATTTTAGATCCACCAGCTTTTGGTCACGGTCCAAATGGTGAAAAATGGAAATTGGAAGATCATATTCAAGAAATGATGCAAGATGTTGTTCAGTTATTGGATGAAGAAGAACATTTCTTAATTTTAAATACTTACTCTTTGGGTTTCTCTTCTGTTATTGTAGAAAACCTAATCAAGACTTCCTTTCCACAAGTTAAAAACTTAGAAACTGGAGAGCTTTATTTACAAGCTACTTCTGGTATAAAATTGCCATTGGGAGTTTTTGGAAAGTTTAACAAATTCCTTTAATCTACTTTTTTTATAAATGATGGTTTAAATATTGTCGGGTGTTGATAATTTTTAACTAGGTGTGTAAGGAATTGACGTACATTTACTACTCTAAAAATAAACATTTACTTTCTATATGAAAATTACCAAAATAGCGGGCGCAATCCTTATAGGAATGGCTACCATAACTACCTTTTCTTACTGCACATCTGAAGCGAAAAAAGCAGATGGAACAACAGTAAAAAATGATTCTACAAAAGTTCAGGAAGAAGAAGATTTACGTAAGCCAGTAGATACTGCAAAGTACAATCAACTGATTAAAAAATTAGCGAATGGCGATACTACAGGAAAATGGCCAGTAAAAAACCAACCATATCCGATTGATGGAGCTATTTTACCCTTTAAACGTATTGTTGTTTATTATGGCAACTTACATTCCAAAAAAATGGGTGCTTTAGGAGAGTATGCGCCAAAAGAAATGTGGCAAAAATTAAATGCAGAAGTTAAAAAATGGGAAAAAGTAGATCCATCTACTCCTGTACAAGTTGGCTTACATTATATTGCTGCAGTAGCAAGCGGTACAGCAGGTAGAGATGGAAAATATATCAATAGGATGGCTAACAGTCAGATTGACTCGGTTTTAGCTATTGCAAAAATGCATCCAAATACCATTGTGTTTTTAGATTTACAAGTTGCTTTAAGCAATGTTAAAGCTGAACTTCCTCATATTTTGAAATATTTAGAGATGCCAAATGTACATTTAGGGATTGATCCAGAATTTTCTATGAAGGATGGAACTTTACCTGGAAAAAAAATAGGAACTTATGATGCTGCAGACTTCAATTATGTAACTGGCTATTTAGCAGACATCGTTAAAAAACATAATTTAACACCAAAAGTATTCGTTATACACCGTTTTACTCAAAAAATGGTTACTAATTACAAAAACATAAAACTAAGACCAGAGGTGCAAATTGTTATGCACATGGATGGATGGGGTGAACCAGAATTAAAAAAAGGTACTTATCGCCACTTTATCTTCAGTGAGCCAGTTCAGTTTACAGGCTTTAAATTATTTTATAAAAATGATTTGAAAAAAGCACCTAATCGTTTAATGACGCCAGAAGAACTGATGAAGTTAAAACCTATTCCTAGCTACATTCAATATCAATAATTAAAATTCTATCATCATATTAATCCTCATTCAAAAAATTGAATGAGGATTTTTTTTGATTTTTAATATCCATTTTAAAATTGGCTTTTAATAGCATAATACTTCTATTCTAGTACTTGGAAAGCCTGTGTATTAACCACAATCAAACCGTAAACTTTAAATTAAATT
>JBBSRF010000041.1:0-12739 GCA_038243335.1 Sphingobacteriales bacterium | reverse complement strand
TCTTCCATCCCCGCTACAGATCCAGGTACGCCAGATGCCAATTGACCATATAAACTTTTATCAACTATCGGATTTCCTTGACCATCTAAATACATATCTCTTCCAGCTCCTGCAGGTGCTTTTTCTCTATAATCCAATGTATTTGTTTCACCTTTTGCCGAACGATACACCATAAAACCACCACCACCAATATTTCCAGCATTTGGATATACGACAGCTAATGCAAATTGCACTGCAACCCCCGCATCTACTGCATTACCTCCTTTTTTTAGGATTTCTATGCCAACTTCAGAAGCTATTCGATTTGCAGAAACTACCATTCCATTTCTGAACTCGCCACTATTATTTTTACCGAGTTGATGACCTGCACAACTTACCATTAAACTAATAGCAACTAAAACAATTACTACTTTTGTAAAATGAAATTTAACCTTTGTAATTCTCTGCATCTTTATAAATTTTATCAATTGTATTCTTATTTTTTTCTAAAATAAATTTGCGTTTAAAACTCAATTTTGGTGTTAATTCTCCACCATCAATACTAAACTCTTTTGCTAATAAAGCAAATCGTTTTACTTGCTCCCACTTCCCAAAATCACTACCCAGCTCGACAATTATTCTATTGTATTTCTCTAACACTTGTTCATTGTTAATCATTTCAGCATCTGTCGTGTAAACTATCCCTTTATGTTCACACCAATGTTTCAATGCAGTAAATGTAGGCACAATGAGTGCGGCAGGAAATTTCATATTTTCACCAAGCACCATAATCTGTTCGATTAGTGGAGATTCCTTATATCTATTTTCCAACATTTGAGGTGCAATATACTTTCCTCCTGCTGTTTTAAAAATCTCTTTTTTACGATCGGTTATTTTTAAAAACTTACCATTCAGAATTTCACCAATGTCTCCTGTATGTAGCCAACCATCTGTATCAATGGTCTCGGCAGTTAAATCTTCTCTGCCATAATATCCTTTCATCACATTATGACCTCTTGTTAAAATCTCTCCATCTTCGGCAATTTTAATTTCTACACCATCTATTGCTGTTCCTACAGTACCGAACATCGTGGCTCCAAAATAATTTACAGTAATTACTGGAGAAGTTTCAGTTAATCCGTATCCTTCAAAAACTGGCATGCCTGCAGCCCAAAATATGCGATTTAATCTTGGGTTTAATGCCGCTCCACCTGATGCGATAACCACTATGCCACCACCTAAAGCATCTTGCCATTTTTTAAAAACTAATTTTCGAGCAATACTTAACTTAAAATCATACCACCAACTATTTTTTTGATCAAATTTTTCAGCCAAAGCTAAAGACCAATAGAAAATTGCTTTTCTTATTCCAGTTAAATTTTTCCCTTTCTCCATAATTTTATCATATACTTTTTCGAGTAAACGTGGAACTGTAGAGAATGAGTTGGGCTTTATTTCTTGAATATCTGCAACAATAGTGTCCATACTTTCAGCATAATAAGTTGAAACACCACCGTAATGATACAAGTAGATAATCATTCGCTCAAAAATGTGAGACAATGGTAAAAAACTCAACGCCACTTTAACCTCTTTAGGGAAAATAATAGCAGAGTTTTTAAAGTTCTGAATTAAATTATCATGAGTTAGCATTACTCCTTTCGGAGTTCCTGTAGTGCCAGAAGTATAAATAATTGTTAAAATATCTTTTGAGGTTACAGAATTTCTAAAAGATTCTAAATCAACTTTTGTTTGTTTACCAATTTCTATAAGAATTTGCCAATTGGATGCCCCTTCAATTTTATTAAAAGTGTAGATGTGTATTGGATTTACCAACATCTTATTAACTGCTATCAGTTTATTATAAATTACTTCATCATTAGCAAATACAATTGAAATGCCTGCATTTTCTATAATAAATTTAACATCGTGTGCGGTTAATGTTGGATATAAGGGGATTTGATAGGCGCCTAATTGCATAATTGCATAGTCACATATATTCCATTCTGGTCTGTTTGCAGACATTACGGCCACATGAGAACCTTTACCAATGCCCAAAGTTGTTAATCCACGACTAAGATTATCGGTTTCTTCACAAAATTTTTGTGTACTATATTTTATCCATGTACCATTTACTTTACCACAAACAAAATTTTCTTTTGAAAAATTATCCAGGTTGTGTTTTAAAAGATCGAATACTCTAGTAATAGTTTCAGACATTGTATTACATTTATTTGGATGGCAACATATACTGCACTGTGGGAATAATAAAAAATGTTGTTTCTCAAATCTAATAAATTAAATTATGTTAAAAAACCGATTTTAAATTTATTCTATACGCATATCTATTTATTTTTAAAAAATTGCTTCAAAGGCACTTAAAGCTTATATAAAGCCTCAATTATTGCTATCTTAGCAAGAAATTTTGATTAATAATGTTAACAAACATGGATAGAGCGAATAATATTTATTAATCTTATTCTTAAAAAAAAAGATTCAAAGAATTTATGCACAAAATTTGTACTTTTGCCATTTAATTTAAAAAAATCAATTATGAAAAAACAATTATTAACTCTCGTTACAATTTTTGCTCTTTTTACTACACTTAGTTTAACTGCAAATGCACAAGATTACAAAAATGCGATTGGTGGTCGTTTCGGTTCTGCTAATGGCGTAAGTTTTAAAACTGGCTTAAATAAAAATGCTATGTTAGAACTTATTGGAAACTTTAGAAGTAATAGTTCATTTAGCTATTTCCAAGTTACAGGTCTTTATGAAGTGTACAATCCAATCAAAGGTGCGGAAGGTTTGAACTGGTTTTATGGTGGTGGAGCAACTATTGGGTCTGTAAAAGCAAAAGGAGGTTCTGGCGATGTTTATTTAGGAGCAAATGGTGTTTTAGGTTTAGATTATAAATTTAAGGCTGCACCAATTAACTTATCTTTAGATTGGATCCCAACTTTTCAATTAACTCCTTCTACTGGTTTTTACAGTGGTGACATTGGTTTAGGTATTCGTTATACTTTTTAATAAATAATAATAAACGAAAAACCCCGATTAGAAATTTTCTAATCGGGGTTTTTTATATATTTAACTATCTCAACTACTTTCCTGTCATCCACTTTGTGCGAACTGCCATTTGTAATGGTGTTGCATCAGGTTTAATAGTTGCTTTTAGTCTCACAGTTCCATTGCCAGTAAGCGTAATATTTAAAACTTGTTTTAAGCCGTCTCTAATAATGCTTACTTTCACAATATCACCTACTTTTTTGTTAACAATTTGACTCATTTTATCCAAAGCCATTTCTGCTGGTGCGCCATCAATAGCAACAACTTCATCATTTACATTTAGCCCGTTATTCCAAGCACCAGATCCACGAACTACCGAACCAACAATTACTTTTCCAGTACCCATTGATGTTCTTGCAGCACTAGCACCTAAAAATGGAACTACTTTACCTTCATTTTGATTAACTACTTCTATTCCAGCATAAGCAAAATATTTAGCAAACTCTATTGGCACCGTACCATTAACATACTTAGCCCAAAAATTAGTAAAGCTAATGCCACTTACTTTTTCTACCATTTCTTTAAACTCTGCATCTGTATAACCACGATTTAAATTTTTAAATTTTAAATACATCGCTTTCATCACATCGTCTAAGTCTTTTGATCCTTTAGTAGCATTAATAATTTCTAAATCCATTAAGTTACCTATTACTTGTCCTTTTGTATAATAAGAAATAAAAGTGTTACCTGCATTTTCTGAGGGACGATAAGCAGGATTAATCCAAGCATCAAAACTAGATTGTGAAGCTGATAACATTTTAGCTCCTTCGGTATTCATTACTGTTCCAATAGCCCCTAAAGTACTATTTACAAAACCTTCTTCGGTAGAAAATCCAGCTTTGTACATAATTTTGGTTGGATAGTACGAAGTAAAACCTTCAGATATCCACAAGTTTGTTGTGTAATTTTCATTCTCATAATCAAAAGGCCCTAAAGCAATTGGACGTAATCTTTTCACATTCCATAGGTGAAAATATTCATGTGCAACTAAGCTTAAAAATCCTTGATAGCCTCTTTCATTACCATATGCATTTCTACTTGCGCCTAAAACAGTAGAGTTTAAATGCTCTAAACCACCACCGCCTTGTGCATAGTTATGGACAATAAAGGTGTAATGCTTGTTAGGGTTTTCTCCAAATACAGCAGTCTCTTGTTCAACAATTTTAGCCATGTCTACTTTTAAACGTGCTACATCGTAGTTACCACCTCCATACATTGCAACTTCATGTCTTACGCCTGATGCATTAAACTCAAATATATCTTGATTACCGACTTCAATCGGGCTATCAAATAAAATATCGAAATCTGCAGCTTTGTAAGTAAACTGTTGGCCTGCAACTGGCTCTAAACCTGTACTAACTTTACTCCATGTAGAAAACGGAATAACTTTGACAGTACTAGGGTTTTTAATCATCCCCGCTGGGTACATGAAAATACTTGTTGATGATAAAAATGCATGGGAAGCATCTATAAAAGATGTGCGAACAGAAATCTCGAAACCATAAACCCGATAATTGATTTTCACATCATTTGCTTTTGAGTTATACACTCTCCAAGTATTTTTACTTATTTTTTCTGTTTTAACAACTTTGCCGCCAACAGTAGCGCCAAAACCTTCGACACTTTTAGCAAATTCGCGAACCAAATAAGAGCCTGGTGTCCAAACTGGCATTTTCACATCTATATAATTTTTGCTAGTAATGCCTCCAATGTTCATTTGCACTTCTGCATAATGAGCTTGTGGTTCTTTGAAACTTACTTCAAAATTTATCCTGACTTGAGATTTTGCAGCCATAGTAACAGATAATAGGATTATTAATCCAAATATTGATTTTCTCATAAAAAATTGAATTATTATTCACAAAAATATAATTTTTAGTGTTTTTTGTTGGTAAAATAAAGAATTAAGGTGTAACATATTAAGTACATCAAATGATAAGACAAACAATTAAATATTTTTGCAGTTCAAACATACAATCGCGTTAATATGAAAAAAAGATATATTTTTTACTTGCTCCTATTATTAGGAATAATTTATTTAGTTTATTACAGAATTAGCGAGAACAAAAAAATTGAAAATCAAGGTGGTGGCGGGAAATCCTCTAACACAAAAGGAATGGGTGGTAAAGGTGGCGGACCTGGAATGGCTGTTGAGGGAATTATTGTAAAGACTACAAATTTTAGCAGTGATTTAGAAGTTTCTGGCAATATAGAGGCCAACGAATCAGTTGTTTTAAGAAGTGAAGTATCTGGATTGGTTACTGGAATATTTTTTAAAGAAGGCACTAATGTAAGTAAAGGAACTGTTTTAGTCAAAATTAATGACAATGATATACAAGCACAAATAAAAGATGCTTTGACCAAACAATCACTTTCTGCAACCAATGAAAATAGAGCAAAACAATTATTAGAAAAAGGAGCGATAAGTCAAGAAGAATATGACAATTCATTTGCTGCTTTACAATCTTTAAAAGCACAAGTACAATTAATTAGAACTCAGTTGGCCAAAACATCAATTATCGCCCCTTTTAGTGGAAAAGTTGGATTAAGGTCTATTTCTGTTGGAGAATATTTAACACCAAATACGGCTATCGCGAATTTACTAAGTATTAATCCTATTAAAATAAGCTTCTCTGTCCCAGAAAAATATATTGGACAGATTAAGTTGAATTCTGAAATTTCTTTTACGACCAGCGCTTCTTCCAAAATTTTTAAAGGAAAGGTATTTGCGATAGAGCCTGGCATTAATCAACAAACAAGAACGCTACAAATTAAGGCGTTAGCTCAAAATCCATTAGGTGAGCTTTTACCAGGTTCATTTGCACAAGTAAAATTAACTTTAAACACCATAAAAGATGCCATATTAGTTCCAACAGAAGCTGTTATACCTGTATTGAAAGGAAAAATTGTTTATGTTGCTAGAAATGGGAAAGCAGAACAAGTTAACGTTGTATCTAGTACTAGAACAGCAGAAAATGTGCTAATTACTAGTGGTTTAAAAATTGGGGACACTGTTTTAACGACTGGAGCTATGTCATTAAAGCCAGATGCACCTGTGAAAATTAAATTGGTAAAAAATAAAGAATGAGTATTTCAACAACCAGTATAAAGAGACCGGTTCTTGCTATAGTAATGAACCTTGTTATTGTACTTTTCGGCATAATTGGCTATAGCTTTTTAGGCATAAGAGAATTCCCTTCAATAGATCCAACCGTTGTTTCTGTAAGGACTTCTTATCCAGGAGCAAACTCTGACATTATTGAATCCCAAATTACAGAGCCTTTAGAAAAATCTATCAATTCAATTGATGGGATAAAAAATATCTCTTCATCTAGTAATCAAGGCTCTAGTAATATTACAATTGAGTTTAATTTGGGAAAAGATATAGATGAAGCTGCTAATGACGTAAGAGATAAAGTATCTCAAGCATCAAGAAGTTTACCTAAAGATATTGATGGATTACCAACAGTTACAAAAGCTGATGCAAATTCTGACAATATCATCTCAATGACTGTACAGAGTGATAAAAGAAGTGTAACCGAATTAAGTGATTTTGCTGAGAACGTAATTGCAGATAGAATTCAGACTATTCCGGGTGTAAGTAGTGTACAAATTCAAGGGCAGCGAAAATATGCAATGCGTGTTCGTATCAATCCAAATAAGCTATCCTCTTACGGGTTAACTTCTCAAGATATTATCTCTGCATTAAACAGTGAAAACGTAGAGCTTCCATCAGGGAAATTAACTGGTGCTACAACAGAACTTACTGTTAAAACATTAGGAAAATTAACCACAGTAGAACAGTTCAACAATCTAATTATTAAGAGTGACAGCTCAAATGTTGTAAAATTACAAGATGTTGCACAAATAGATCTAGGCTCTGAGAACGAAGAAACTGTATTAAGAGAATCTGGCAAACCTATGGTTGCAGTTGCAATTATACCACAGCCAGGCGCTAACTATTTAGAAATAAGTCAAGAGTTTTACAATCGCTATGATAAGTTAGCGGCTGATATGCCTGCCGATATTAAGCTAAACATCTCTAACGATAGCACGATTTTTATTAAAAGATCTGTAACTGAAGTTGCAGAAACTATTTTAATATCATTGGTGCTAGTAATCTTAATTATCTATTTATTCTTTAGAGATTGGGCAATTGCTTTTAGACCTTTAATTGATATCCCTGTATCATTAGTGGCCACATTTTTCATCATGTATATTTTTGGCTATTCTATCAATGTGCTTACGCTTTTAGCTATTGTTTTAGCAACAGGATTAGTGGTAGATGATGGAATTGTTGTGACGGAAAATATATTTAAAAAAATAGAAGAAGGCTATTCGCCAATAGAAGCGGCAATCAAAGGTTCTAATGAAATTTTCTTTGCTGTTATCTCCATCTCGGTAACATTAGCAGCAGTGTTTTTACCTGTAATATTTTTACAAGGGTTTGTTGGACGGCTCTTTCGAGAGTTTGGTGTTGTAATTGGAGCTGCGGTATTAATTTCTGCATTTGTATCACTCACATTAACGCCAATGTTAAATGCCTATTTAATGAAAAAAGGTGGCAATACCCGAAGCAAATTTTACAACTTCACTGAACCATTTTTTGTGAAAATGAATGACTCATACAAGGAAAATTTAGATAAATTCTTAAATAAAAGATGGCTTGCCGCACCTATTATTATAATCTGTATTGGTTTAATCGCATTATTTTGGAATTTACTACAGAAAGAGACTGCTCCTTACGATGATAGAAGTGCTATAAATATGAACTTAAGTACACCAGAAGGAGCTTCTTTTGCTTACACTGATAAATTCATGAACAAAGTTGCACAAACTGTAACTGACTCAGTGCCTGAAAAAAGAGTACTAATTAGTATTACTTCTCCAGGATTTGGCTCTGGATCATCAAATTCAGGGTTTTTAAGGATGGGTTTAATAGACCCTGGAGATAGAGATATTAGTCAAAAAGAAATTGCTGATAAACTAACTAAAATTACCAAAAAGTATAGCGAGGGTAAAGTTACCGTAACACAGCAACCAACAATTTCAGTAGGCAGAAGAGGTGGCTTGCCAATTAGTTACATTATACAAGCACAAAATTTCGAAAAATTAAGAGAGAAAGTACCATTGTTTATGGATGAGGTTTCAAAAGACCCAACTTTTACGATTGCTGATGTAAATTTGAAATTTAATAAACCAGAAATAAATCTAACCATTGATAGAGAAAAGGCAAAAAACTTAGGCGTTTCCATTGTAGATGTTTCTCAAACTTTGCAACTAGGGCTAAGTGGTCAGCGTTTTTCTTATTTCTTTATGAATGGGAAACAATATCAAGTAATTGGTCAATTTGATGTAAGCAGCAGAAAGGATCCGTTAGATTTAAGCTCAGTTTATGTGCGCAATAATAAAAATCAACTGATACAATTAGACAATTTAGTTACCGCTAAAGAAGAAAGTAGTCCACCACAATTGTTTAGAAACAATCGTTTTATTTCTGCAACAGTTTCTGCAGGTTTGGCTCCAGGTAAAAGTATAGGTGATGGTATTAAAGCAATGGACGCCGTTGCTGCAAAAGTATTAGATGATAGCTTTACTACAGACTTAGGTGGTGAATCAAGGGATTTTCAAGAAAGTTCTTCCAATACATTATTTGCTTTTGGGTTAGCTTTATTATTAGTTTATCTTATTCTTTCTGCCCAATTCGAAAGTTTTAAAGATCCAATAATTATCATATTAACTGTACCAATGGCAGTAGCTGGTGCATTTTTATCACTTTGGTTACTAGGGCAAACATGGAATATCTTTAGCCAAATTGGAACAATTATGCTAATTGGATTGGTAACAAAAAATGGTATTTTAATCGTAGAATTTGCTAATCAATTAAAAGAACAAGGCAAACCTGTAGCCGTAGCAATTAGAGAAGCTGCGGTTTCTAGATTACGACCAATTTTAATGACAAGTATGGCGATTGCTTTTGGCGCATTACCAATTGCTTTGGCTATTGGCGGTGCGGCAAAAAGTAGAATGAGTATGGGAACAGTGATTATTGGCGGTACATTATTTTCTTTGGTTTTAACCTTATTTGTAATTCCAGCTATTTATTCTGCTTGGAGTAAAGAGCACAAAGAAAATAAAGATTTAACAGAATCATTAGCTTCAGCAATTGCTGAAGAACAAGCCGCAAAACAAATTGATTAATTAAGATGAGGACAAAGCACATTTTATTTTTTATCGCCCTATGGCTTGTAAATACAAATGTATTTGGACAAGAAATATTGAATCTTCAAGATGCAATTAACATTGCCTTAAATAATAATTACGACATTAAATTAGTAAAAAATGATGTTGAAATTTCTAAAAACAACGTAAATTTAGGAAATGCAGGCATTTTACCTGTGGCAGGTGGAAGTTTCAGCACAGGCGGAAGCAGGCAAAATACAGTTCAAACCCAATCTACTGGTACTCAGAAAATAACTGATGGTGCAAGAAGTACTAATATGTCATATGGCGTTGGTTTAGATTGGACAGTGTTTGATGGTTTTAAAATGTTCGCAAATCTTGACCGCTTAAAAGCTTTAGAACAACAAGGACAAATTAATTTAAAAGCGCAGATTTTAACTACAATTTCTTATGTAATCAATGCTTATTATACCATCGCTAAACAACAACAGTTAGTTCTGGCATCAGATAGTGCAATGGATGTTTCCAATCTTCGTTTAACGATTGCAAACAATAAATTAGAAATTGGCAAAGGCTCAAAATTAGATGTTTTAGCTGCAAAAGTTGATTATAATTCAGATACTTCGACTTACTTACAACAAAAAAATCTTTTAGGAATTTATATTGTAAACCTAAATCAATTGCTTGCTAGAGATCCAAATGTTACTTTTAAAGTACAAAATCAAATTGATATTGATGAAAGTTTAATTTACACTACGTTAGTAGAACAATCAGAATCATTAAATCCAGATTTACAAAATGCTTTTATCAATAAAAAAATTGCTGATTTGAATCTAAAACAAATTAAAGCCGGTCGTTATCCTCAGGTTAGATTAAATACTGGATATGAATTTAATAGGAGTACTTCTCCTACTGGATTTAATACTAGCTTTAAAGCAAATGGTTTAACTTATGGACTAAGTGCGAGTATAAATATTTTTAATGGCTTTTTACAGCGACAAAATGAACGAAATGCAAAAATTGAAATTAGTTCTTCTGAATTAAGTTTAAATAAAGTAAAACAAGAATTAATTTCTCAATTGGCAACAACCTATCAGAATTACACTACCTACCTTAAATTGGTAAAATTAGAGCGTAATAACATAGAAATTGCCAAACAGAACTTAGATATTACTTTAGAAAAATATCGTCTTGGTAGCATCACACCAATAATTTTAAGAGAAGCTCAGAAAAATGCAATAGAAGCTAACAGTAGATTTGTGGAAATTCAATTTCAAGCAAAATTGGCAGAAATTGCATTAAAAGAACTAACTGGTACTTTAAATATTCAATAAATTACTATTTTAGTACATGATTTTAGTTGCAGATAGCGGTTCTTCAAAAACAGATTGGATGGGTTATAACCCAGCGCAAAACTTTACATTTAGCACACAAGGGCTAAATCCATATTTTGTAAATGCAAATGATGTGGTTAAAATCTTATCTAAGAACAAAGAACTTTCTGCAAGCGCAAAGCATATAAAAGAAGTCTACTTTTTTGGTTCTGGTTGCTCATCTCCAGACAAACATGAAATTATATCCAATGGTCTATCTGCCTTTTTTACAAACGCATTTATAAGTGTAGATCACGATTTAATTGGCTCAGCTTATGCTACTTGTGGTAATAAAAAAGGGTTAACATGTATTTTAGGAACTGGTTCTAACATATCTTATTTTGATGGTAAAAATGTGCACGAAACTAAACACGGCTTAGGTTATGTTTTAGGTGATGAAGGATCTGGAACTTATTTTGGCAGAAAAATACTAGTTGCTTATTTATACAAAACTATGCCAAGTGATTTAAGTGCTGATTTTTTCAAACAATTTCCTATTGATAAAGATATCGTTATAGATAATATATATCGCAAGTCTTTACCTAATGCTTATTTAGCAACTTTTAGTCGTTTTATGTTTTCGCATAAAAATCATCCTTTTATTCAGAAAATATTAAGAGATGGTTTTCAGGATTTTATAGATACAAATGTTAAAGACTATAAAGAACACAAAACACTAGATTGTAATTTTGTAGGCTCAATTTCTTTTTATTATCAAGATGAGCTGAAATCAGTATTTGCAGAAAACCATATTAAAGTTGGCAAGATTTTACAAAAGCCTATCGATGGTATTTTTGATTACATTCTTAAGCGAGAAGGAATATTAGCTTAATTTGATGAAAATTTTACTTAGTAATAAGCTTTATAGTTGATTTTAATATCAAATATTACAACCTGATTAGGTTTCCTTCAAAAGCAGAGATTAATCCTTCTCCATCAAATGTATTAGCAAATAATTTATCCCCTTTTTCTACTGTAAATATCGAATATTTCCCAGGCAATAAATTTGCTTGATAATAACCATTTTCATCAGATTTTAAAATTTTAATCAACTTGGTTTTAACATTTGTAAATAAAGGGGCTTCACCATTTACTTGATTTAAATTAGTATACTCGTAAATTTTGATTGTTCTTTGAGAAGGTTTCCTTAACCCGCTAGCGGGTAAATCTGGAGAGGGCATCATGTTTCCTTGTATCCAAGTTACTTTACCAAAAACGCCTTGTTTAATTGTATATTGGCCATTTTTAAGACTAGTGCAAGATATTAGGAAAAAACTAATCATTACTAATAAAAATAATGTTGTATATTTCATTTCGAAAATAAATTTACCTATTAAATGCTAACATCTTCTAATTTAAAAAATAGGTGCATTACAGCCTTAAATTTATGTTCTATTAGTGGAAATACAGCTTTGCTAGAAGGTAATCCAGATTATTTTAAAATGTTCTATTATTATCTTTATGATATCAAGATAAAAGCTGGTGGTTGTTCAGGGGTTAGCAGATTATCAATTCCAATAAGTACTGTTGAAATAACGCAGAGTGAGGGTGTATTATCTTCTAATTTTTCATCCAATAATCAATGGTACTTAAATGGGAAAGCTATAATTGGAGCCATTAATCAACAATTTACACCAAAAGAAAATGGTATATATGCAGTTGAAATTAATAAACCTGATGGGTGTAGTTTAAAATCTCATGAAATCACTTTTTTAGGAATAAACAAAAAAATAAGCGGGAATGAAATTAACTTGAAAGCATATCCAATACCCACAGATAACGATCTTAATATTTATTTTGAAGTATTACAAAAAAGCAATGTCTCTGTTTCGATAAGTAATTTAATTGGGAAAATTAATTTTTTTGAAAGCAAATTAAACTATAATGGAATTTACATTAATAGAATTAATTTGAGTAGTTATACGCCAGGAATATATGTCTTAAAAGTTAGTGTTGGAGATAAAACTCATATTAAGAAAGTTATAATTGTTAAAATAAAAAAAAGCTTACGGCGTTAACTGAGGGCACTGAAAAAGTTACCCTTTTATAGATTACCTTTCAAAAGCGATCAAGTAAAACCTATGTTTTATTTGATCGCTTTTTTGTTTAGCGGTCTTGATATGCACCAGCTAACAGCT
>JBBSRF010000040.1:0-12763 GCA_038243335.1 Sphingobacteriales bacterium | reverse complement strand
TCTCATTTTATTTTTATATCCCGTATTAAATTACTTGTGCTGCAAATATTTAAAAAAAAATTTAGTTGTGCAATAAGATTCATACTTATTTGAAGATTTATTCTTAATTGTTACGTTTAACTAAATATTTAAAAAATTAATAGCAATCCCTTCAAAAAATAAATTAAGTATGCTTTGTAGTTTTATATATTTGAAATAATTAAGATATTAAAATGAATAAAATATTAAATATCACCTCTGTTTTCCTTATCATATTAGGAATGTCTTCAAAATCGATTGCTCAAAATAAAATTGAGATCGTAATTGTTGGCTCTTCTCATGACAATTCTTCTTCAAAGCAAGACTTCCAAGTTATCATTAACAAATTAAAAAACTTCAATCCTGATATGGTTTTTGGGGAATACCTACCAGCACAGGATTATGCTAAACTTGATAAAGATCATTGGGCAGTATTAGGTTTTAAAAAGAGATATGATTTTATAGAAAAATTAAACCCTGCAAAGGTTAAAAATTTAGAAAAAGAAATTAAGAGTGCCAAGACTGCTTTACATAAATATCCATTTTACCACAATACCAGAATCAATTTAGCTGTTAATTATGCTAAAAATTGGGATAGGGGAAATGCTGATTATCAAATTTTTGTATTGGAGACTTACATGAAAAATAAATTTGGTAAAGAGGAAATGGCAAAATATATGTCAGCTTTGGGAGGGTCTGATTCGGTAAAAAATATAGGCTTTTTTAGACCAAACAGTGAATACAATAAAATATATTTCCCATTGATCTACCAATTGAAACAAGATCAAATTTATAATATGGATTGTCAAATTTATGATAAACCATGGGGTGAGGCATGGGGAAGGACAGATTCATTAAATTTAATTTTGTTAACAAAAGCTAAAGCAGATTCAACTTCCGCAGAAGCGAAAACAGTAAAAGCAATTGAGAAATACTCGCAATTTAATGATGAAGAATCTAAAATTTTTAATAAAGATTTATATGCTGGGATGAATAGTCAAAAATATGGAATTTTAGACGAATCATGGAACTTTTACGGGGGCTCGCATTTCTACGGGTATCCAGGTTTCCCTACCGAATCTGTTAAAGAAATGATAGTGCAATGGACACTAAGAAATGAAGGCATGTGTAAAAACATAATTGATCAAGCAAAGGCTAAAAATGCTAAACGGGTTGTTGTTGGTGTTGGAGCCTCACATCGGAAATGGATGGAAGAAATCTTAGCAAAAAATCCTGACGTAAAAATTATTAGTTATAATGATTTGCAATGAGAAAGATATTGATTTTAACTTTGCTTTTATTTTCGATTAATGGTTTAGCACAAGATTTAAAATACACTCAGAACGCACTAAATAAATTAACAGCTAAAAATTTTTGGGGCCGAGGTTATACCAAAAATGGAATGGCTAAAGCTGCAAATTTTATCCAATCAGAATTTAAATCTTTTGGATTAACACCAATGGATGGAATAGAGTTTAAACAGGATTTTTCCTATCCTGTGAATACTTTTCCCGGTAAAATGGAATTGAAAATCGATAATAAAAAATTAAAACCGGGTAAAGAGTTTATCATTCAGCAAGCTAGTGAAGGAGTAAAAGCGAAAGTAAGTTTGAATCAAAAAGATAGTGTTAATTTTATCAATACTGAAAACAAAATTATCATCACTTTGCAAGACAAATTGACTTGGTCTATTTCACAAAAAGTTAACGATTACACGCAAATTTTTATTAAAAAAACTGCAGTCAAAACAATACCAAATCATTTAACTATCAATGTTGAAAACAGTTTTATTCCAGAATTTAAAGCATCCAACATTTGCGGATTAGTTAGGGGCAGAACAAATCCTGATTCAGTTATTTTAATTACCGCACACTATGATCATTTAGGTGGCATGGGTAAAAAAACATATTTTCCTGGAGCTAATGACAATGCAAGTGGCGTTTCATTTTTATTGAGTTTGGCTAAATATTATGCTAAAAATCCCCAGCAATATACCATTGCTTTTATTTGCTTTGCAGGAGAGGAAGCTGGAATTTTAGGTTCTAAATACTTCACTGAAAACCCTGAAATTCCTTTACAGAACATCAAATTTTTATTTAATGTTGATATGGTTGGTACAGGCCAAGATGGAGCAACTGTGGTTAATGCAACAGTGTATCCTAAAGAGTTTGCTATGCTAAACAAAGTTAATGATCAAAGTAAGTTATTGGTAAAAATTAATCCTAGAGGCAAAGCAGCAAATAGCGATCATTATTTCTTTACAGAGAAAGGAGTGCCTGCTTTTTTTCTTTATACGCTAGGCGGAATAAGTGCTTATCATGATGTTTATGATAAAAGAGAGACTTTACCTTTTACAGTTTATGAGAACTTATTTAAATTATTTTTAGGCTTCAACAAAGAACTGATGAAATAAACCTTATTCAAATACAATATTTAAAAGTTGTCACTTAATTGTACTGATCTACTATTCTGAAAACTTTTTTCTAGTGATTTGGTTAGTTTAAATAAAAAATATAATATGTCATTGCTATTTACACCACTTAAAATTAAATCCATTATACTAAAAAACAGAATTGTAGTTTCTCCAATGTGTCAATATTCTGCAAAAGATGGTTTTGCAACCAATTGGCATTTAGTTCATTTAGGCAGTCGGGCAATTGGTGGTTCCGGTTTAATAATTGTTGAAGCAACAAGTGTCTCTCCAGAAGGAAGAATCTCTACTGGAGATTTAGGGATTTGGAAAGATGAGCATATTGAGAAGTTAAAAGAAATAACTGACTTTATTCATGAAAACGGTTCAATTTCAGGTATTCAACTAGCTCATGCAGGGCGAAAAGCAAGTTTTGATATCCCTTGGGAAAATCCAACTCAATTAGAAAATTTCAATGGTGGTTGGAATACTTTATCTGCCAGTGCTGAAAAATTTAATCCAGCTGATAAAGTGCCAATAGCATTAGATGTTAAAGGAATAAAGAATGTAATCAATGATTTTAAACTAGCCACTGAAAGAGCAATTAAATCTGGATTTAAAGTTTTGGAAATTCATGCTGCCCATGGATACTTACTACACCAATTTTTATCGCCAATAAGTAATAAAAGAACTGATCAATATGGCGGGAGTTTTGAAAATAGAGTTCGATTGCTAATAGAAACCGTAGAAAGTGTTCGAGAAGTTTGGCCTAACGAAAACCCACTATTTGTAAGAATTTCGGCGACAGATTGGGCAGAAGGTGGATGGAATTTAGAACAATCAATTCGTTTATCAGCACTGCTTAAAGAAAAAGGCGTAGATCTTATTGACACTTCTTCTGGAGGATTAACTTTAGCGCAACAAATTGCATTAAAACCAGGTTATCAAGTAGAGTTTGCATCGGCAATTAAAAGAGAAACTGGTATTGCAACTGGAGCCGTTGGTTTAATTACGACAGCAAAACAAGCTGAAGAAATTCTAGAAAATGAAGATGCTGACCTAATTTTCTTAGCTAGAGAGTTATTAAGAAATCCATATTTTCCACTACATGCCGCAATAGATTTGGAAGATGATATTAAATGGCCACTACAATACGAGAGGGCAAAGCCTAGAAAAAAATCATAAATTAAATAAAATATTTGTCACACATTAAAGCACAATATTATGTTCGAAAAATTAATGGCAGCTCAGCAGCAAGCCGAAGAAATAAAAAAAAGGTTAGATATAGTTTATGTGTTTGGAGAGGTTGAAGGCGGCGCAATAAAAATTACTGCAACTGCAAATAAAGCCATCACAGCAATAGAAATTGATGAAGAATTTTATAAGCAAGCAGATAAAGAAGAATTAGAAGAGTTGTTACTGACGGCTATTAACAAGGCCTTAACGCAAGCAGATCAAGTTAGCGCATCTGAAATGCAAGCAGCAACAAAAGACATGCTTGGCGGATTAGGTGGAATGTTTGGGTCTTAACAAGGATAGAAGAACAAAGAGCAAGGAACAAAGAGTAAAGAACAAGGACTTCATTTCCTAAATAATAACTACTAACATGAAATACACGTACTACGGTCAATCTAGTTTTTTATTAGAAACTGAGACTCATAAACTTTTATTTGATCCATTTATTAGTCCAAACCCTTTAGCAAAAGATATAGATCTTTCTAAAATAAAAGCAGACTATATTTTGGTTAGTCATGCACACGAAGACCATGTAGCCGATTTAATTGAGCTTGCAAAGCAAACCAAAGCCAAAGTAATTGCTATGCCTGAAGTAATAGCTTGGGTAAATAAAAATGGCGTTGAAAATGTTCATTCAATGAATTATGGCAAATTTAAATTTGATTTTGGGACGGTAAGAATGGTTTGGGCTACACACTCAGCAAGTTTACCAGATGGTAGTTATGGCGGAAATCCAGCTGGTTTTATCTTAGAATTAGACGGCAAACAAATTTATTTTGCTGGTGACACAGGCTTAACTATGGAAATGAAGTTATTAGCCGAACTTTACAAATTAGATTATGCCATTTTACCAATTGGAGGTAATTATACAATGGATGTAGATGACGCAATTATTGCAGCTAATTATATTAATTGCAACAAAATAATAGGCATACATTACGATACATTTCCTGTAATTGAAATCGACCTACCTCAGGCAGTAAAAAGTTTTAACAGAGCTCACAAAACACTTTTATTACCCGCCATAGGCGAAACTATTATTTTATAAAAAGAGAGCGCTTCATAAACGAAGCGCACTCTTTAATTAAAATTAATACAACTAGTTATGACCTAGTTTTTCTTTGCGTGTTTATTTGCTTTATAACGCATGTCTGCCGTGCCATCTTTTTTTGTAGGACCAACTGTTACTCCTTTTTTAGCTCTATTGTTAGTATAACGCATGTCGGGTGTGCCGTCAGCTTTTAATTTAGTTGAGCTTACTGTAGTTGCTTTTTTAACTTCTTTTTTAGCAACAACTGGAGCTGTAGTTTTTGCAGCAACCGCTTTACTTTCTACTTTTTTAGTTTGTGTTTTTGCAGCTACTACTTTTTTTGGAGTTTGTTTTGCTACAGAAGCAGCAGTTGGAGTTTGTGCAAATGTTGTGCTAGCTCCTAACACTATCATTGCAATAAGACTTAATAATTTTTTCATGATTTTATATTTCTTTGTTGGTGTAAATTTCAGTCCTAATAATGAAGATTAAATGAAGTTTGTTTCATAAAAAAGAATTATAAAAAGATTTGAATTAAACGTCACAAATTAAATTTTATAGATCTATATGTTTAAGTTCCCAAAAATTAAATACTTTTTATTAAACAATTAATGTGCGGCTAGCCAATTTTCACCTTCTCCAATTTCAATTTCAATTGGCACTTCGGTTTTAATAGCCGTTTTCATTCTGTGAGTTATAATTTTTTTCATTTGCGCTACTTCAGTTTTCAAAACATCAAAAACTAACTCATCATGCACTTGCATCGTCATTTTAGAATTCAGTTTTTGATCTTTCATGTCTATGTGTATGTTGATCATTGCTATTTTAATTAAATCTGCTGCAGAACCTTGGATTGGAGCATTAATCGCATTTCGTTCTGCATAACCTCTTACCGTTTGGTTGGCAGAATTGATATCTCTTAAATATCTTCTTCTACCCATAATGGTTTCTACAAATCCGTTTTCTCTAGCAAAATTCATGGTATCACTCATGTATCTTTGAATACCTGGATATTCAGCAAAATATTGCGCTATTATTTCTGCTGCTTCTTTACGTGGAATATTTAAATTTTGTGCTAAACCAAATGCAGATTGACCATAAATAATACCAAAATTTACTGCTTTTGCATTTCTGCGCTGGGTAGAATCTACCTCTGCAATATCAATTCCATAAACTTTTGCTGCGGTAGCGGTGTGGATATCGATGCCATTGTTAAAAGCTTCAAGCATGTTCTCTTCCTTACTAATTTCTGCAATAATGCGCAATTCTATTTGCGAATAATCGGCAGATAATAATACATGATTATCGTCTCTTGGAATAAAGGCTTTTCTTACTTCTCTTCCTCTTTCAGTTCTGATTGGAATATTTTGCAAGTTAGGATTATTAGAACTTAATCTTCCCGTTGCGGCAACCGCCTGATTATAACTGGTATGAACTCTGCCTGTTTTAGGATTTACCAATAAAGGCAAAGCATCTACGTAAGTAGATTTTAATTTTTGCAACTGGCGGAATTCTAAAATATCTTGAACAATATCACTTTTGTGAGCCAATAAGGTTAATACTTCTTCACCTGTTTGATATTGACCTGTCTTCGTTTTTTTAGCTTTTGGATCTAATTTCAAATGGTCAAATAATACTTCGCCTAATTGTTTCGGCGATGCCAAATTAAACTTCAAGCCAGCTTTTTCATATACATTTTGCTCTGCTTTAGTAATCTCCACCTGCAATTCTTTAGACAACGTATTCAAGGTTTCCACATCTATTTTAACGCCTTCTTTTTCTATATCTGCTAAAACATAAATTAAAGGGTTTTCTATTTCCTCAGCTAATTTTATCGCATTTTTCTCTAAGAGTAAGGGTTTAAATATATTGGCAAGCTGTAGCGTAACATCTGCATCTTCAATAGCATAATCTACCACATCTTTTACCGGAACATCTCTCATCGTTCCTTGATTTTTTCCTTTGGCACCAATTAAACTAGTTATAGAAATCGGTGTGTAACCTAAATAATTCTCCGCTAAAACATCCATATTGTGACGGGTATCTGGATCAATTAAATAATGCGCCAACATGGTGTCGAATAGTTTGCCTTTTATTTGTACATCATACCATTTAAGTATCAACATGTCATACTTAATATTCTGACCAATCTTAGTGATTTGCTCGTTTTCTAGCACTACTCTAAATTCATCAAGTATTTGTTGTGTAAGGGCTCTATCTTCTGGTAATGGAATGTAATAGCCTTCCCCTACTTTTATAGCATAAGACATTCCTACTAATTCCGCTAAGTTTGCATCAGTACCTGTAGTTTCAGTATCAAAAGAAATGCTCGATTGCTTTAACAACAACTCAATTAGGTCTTTTCTTTTTTCAGTAGTGTCTATTAAAAAATATTCGTGTGGTGTATTGCTGATATTTTTTGCATCTATTGGTGTATCAAAAAGTGATGGTTGCTCATTAAAGTCTTTTCTTTTTACGTCAACATCTTTACCAAATAAATCTTGTTGTTGTGTAGTGCTTTTAGCGTCATTAACATTAAAATCATCTCCGAAAACACGCCTACCAATAGTTCTGAACTCTAATTCCGCGAATAAAGGCTCTAACAATTCTCTACTGGGTGCCTCTAAAATTAATTTGGTTTCATCAAACTCTACAGGAACATTTAAAATAATAGTGGCTAATTTTTTAGAAATTAAACCTTGTTCTGCAAAATTCTCAACGTTTTCTCTTTGCTTACCTTTTAATTCATGACTATGAGCGATAATATTCTCCATACTACCATATTTTTGAATTAAAAGTTTCGAAGTTTTTTCTCCTATTCCTGGGATCCCTGGAATATTATCAACAGCATCACCCCAAAGGCCTAAAATATCTATAACTTGTAATACATTTTCAATTTCCCATTTTGCTAAAACTTCCTTTACACCTAATATCTCCATTTCATTACCCATGCGAGCAGGCTTATAAATGAAAATATTTTCGGATACTAATTGTGCGAAATCTTTATCAGGAGTCATACAAAAAACCTGAAACCCTTGTCTTTCGGCTTCTTTAGCCATTGTACCAATAATATCATCCGCTTCAAAACCATCTTTGGTAATCACAGGAATATTGAAGCCTTCAATTAATTTTACCACATAAGGTAAAGCAGTTGCTAAATCTTCGGGCATGTCTTCTCTATGTGCTTTGTACGCAGTGTATTCTATATGTCTTTCAGTTGGTGCGGCAGTATCAAAAACCACTGCAATATGACTAGGTTTTTCCTTTCTTAATATTTCCATTAAAGTATTGGCAAACCCCATTACTGCAGAAGTATTTAAACCAGTAGCGGTAAAACGTGGATTTTTACTCAATGCAAAATGCGCTCTATAAATTAGCGCCATCCCATCTAAAAGGAAAAGTTTTTTCATAAAATTGATATCACCGATTAAAAAGATTACACAGTCAAAAAACTGAAGTAAAGCGGTGACTTGGTAAAGTTATTATTTATTTTTAATAAGCATTATCTTTAATCTTTGTTCCTTATTCTTTGTTCTAAAATAGGCAACAACAGCGAAAAAATAACGTTATTTGTACATATGAAAGCATTAAAATTTCTATTTTTTGTGTTGTTATGCAGTGCGAAGCTTTTTGCCCAAGATGCTGTGCTAATTAGCGACGGTAACTTTGTTCGAGGTTTAATTAAAGGCACTAATTTTAGTTCCGTTGCTATTATGGAAGATGACCAAAAGATCAAAGAATATCAAGCAAAAGACATCCAATCTTTTATATGGAATGGAGAAACTTATGCGAGTAAGCCCATTGTCATTAAGAAAAAAATGGAATTTCGTTTTTTTAAGCTGATTGAATCAGGTGTAGTAAATCTTTACACTTATGGTGATAATGGCATTAGTGAACAGCCGATAAAGCAGAGGGTAAAAGTTCGTCCTACTTTTGGCGTTGGCATGGGAACTGGTGGTTTTGGTGGTGGACTTGGCGGCGGTGTAACCTTTGGTGGTGGTAGAGGAAATGAAACTCAAACTTACAGTGCATCAAAGGGGAAAATCACTTATTTTTTAGAAAAACCAGGGACTGGCCCAATACAAGAGGTAAACTTAGACAATACCAATGCTGTTAAAACTATTCTACTGCAAAAACTATCTAATGATGAGGAATTGGCAGAAAGTATTAAAGCAACAGAAAGTTTTGATGAGAAAAACTTAGCAGCCTATGTTAAAGCTTATAATTCTGGGGGGAAATAAGTACAGAGTCATTAGTCTTGAGTCTAAAGTTCGGTGTCGACTTTCTCGATTACTGAAAAGAAAATAGCTTATGAGAATTTAGCAGGATTATTCATCATATAATTCAAAAGCTTAGCTACTCCTTCACATTGCTCGTCTAAAATTTTGTAATTTTCTTCAGTAATATACTTACAGCCTAAAGCAACATCTAACCAAACTTGGGTTTCGCTATTTTCATTGCAGCATCAGAAAGTTTACTCACAAAGTGATTTGGATAAATGCGTTTTTTGTACGCTTCACCAATGCTACTGCAAACAGAACGTGATGATCTTCTTATTTGACTTGTTAAACTATAAATTTCTTCCTTCGGAAAATCCTTAGATAACTCAAAAATTTCCATTAATAATGAGAACCCCTTTTTATATGCAATTAGTTCCCTAAATCTACTCATAAACTAATATAGACATTTTCTAGAAGACTCAAGACTCTTGACTACAAGAGAGTTCATCCCAATACTCAACAGCTCTTCTGTAATGCGGAATTACAATCGATCCACCTACCAAGTTGGCAATCATAAAAACTTCATTAATTTCGTCTTGATTAACACCTTCTTTAAAGCATTTATCTAAGTGATACTTGATACAATCATCACAACGTAAAACCATTGAGGCTACTAAACCCAACATTTCTTTTGTTTTAACATTTAAAGCGCCATCGGCATACGTTGTGGTGTCTAATGCAAAAAAACGTTTGATATTTGTATTAGATGTCTCCATTATTCTATCGTTCATTTTTGTGCGATAGCTATTAAATTCTTCTCCTAATTTTCCCATTTTATAAAATATAATTTTGGTATTGTATTAATTCAATTCTTCCAAAGGATTCCAAAATACTTTTTTGAAATCTTTAACCTTATTATCAATCACTATTATTCCTTCTTGTACTAACAATTGTTCCATCAATTCTGGTGGCGAAAAATGAAATTTGCCTGTTAATAAACCGCTACTATTTACAACCCTATGTGCAGGCACTTTTGGGTGTGCAGTATGCGAAAAATTCATAGCGTAACCAACCAATCGAGCAGATTTTGCAGCGCCTAAAGCTTTAGCAATTGCGCCATATGAGGTCACTCTTCCTTTTGGGATTAATCGAGTAATTTCAAAAACTTGTTCGTAAAAAGATTGCTCCATTAGTTAAAAGAAAATTGAATATAATTGATGTTTTTATCATGCTTTAAATATATTCTCTCGTAATGTGTTTTAATAGATAGTACTTCATCAACTAACTCCGAATGGTACAGATCATTTGTGTTTTTATGTACAAGGAGTTTTAGATCTTCTACCTTTTCGCAAGTGTAATTGTATAAACCATCATTGTCAGTTTTCAGGTTAACCTTTCCATTTGGCTTTAATAATATTCTATACTTTTCTAAAAATCCAGGAAAAGTTAAGCGCTTTTTCTCTCTACTTTCTTGGGGCTGTGGATCTGCAAAAGTAATCCAGATTTCGTCAATTTCTCCAGCAGCAAAAAACTCTAAAATATCTTCTATTTGTATACGTAAAAAAGCTAAATTAGGTATGCCTTCATCAACACCAGTCCTAGCACCACGCCAAATTCTATTTCCTTTTAAATCTACGCCAATAAAGTTTTTTTGTGGAAATAGTTTGGCCAAATTAACTGCATATTCCCCTTTTCCACAGGCTAATTCTAATACAATAGGTTTGCTATTTTTAAAATGATCTTCTGCCCATCTCCCCTTCATTACTTTACCCAAATGCAATTGATATACATTTGGAAACGTATCAATTTCGAAAAACTTTCTTAACTTATCTTTACCCACTTCTAAAATATTAAGCTGCAAAAGTAAGATTAAATTGTAAATTAAAGATCATGCAATACAAGAATAAGCAACCTTAATTGCTAAATGTGCTCAATACCATTCTGCTTATTTGACTCATAATTATAAAAAACCCCACTAACAAAAGCTGCTAATGGGATTTTAATAAATAGGCTAATTGAACAATTAACGCCTTAATCTTTAACTTCTATTTCCGTCCTTCTATTTAACATTCTTCCAGCTTCTGTATCGTTACTACTCACTGGTTCTTTATCACCATGACCAACAATTGTAAAATTAGAATCACTAATGCCAGCGTTTACAAAATAAGATTTAACGGCATTTGCTCGATCAACAGATAAAGACATATTGTGAGCTGCTGAACCTTCTGCAGAAGAATGTCCATTCAATATAAATTTGGTATCTGGTGCTTTTTTTATTTCAGCAACGGCCTGATCTAATATTGGCAATGAAGCTGTTTTTAACACAAAAGAATTAAACTCAAACTGGATGTTAGCCAAATCAAAATTTGGTTTTACAACTGGAACCAGTTTTTCTGCCTCTTTTATAGCCGCCGCTGGCACTTCTTTTTTCTCCTCAACAGGTGCTGGTTTTGCAACTGGTGCAGGCACGGGCTTAACAACTAGTTTTTTGGCTTTACAAGAGTACATCGCTAATGCAGCAAAGCCAATTAGCATCATAAACAATAGTTTTTTAGTCAAATTCATTCGCAATAGGGTTTTTAGTTTTAAATTTATTTTCTACATCCAATTAAAATAGAAAATTTATGTTTTCTGTTATAACGTTAAATTTTAAATATTGGTGTATTTAAGGTGGCTGTATTAACAAAAACTACTACTGATAAGCGATAACACGATGAAATCGCCGTAATCATTAATGCTAAAAAGCAAAATGTAAACCAACAAATGGTAAAGCAGGGAATGGCCTGGCATTTTAAAAAATATTCTAAAGATCTTACTTATACTAAACTAGAAGCCGAAGCCAGAAGAAACAAAATAGGGCTTTGGCGAGACCCGAATCCTGTTGAGCCATGGGCTTGGAGAAGCAAGCCAAAAATTAAAAAATAGTCTGCTAAAAGCACAATAAGACTTTTACCTATTATAAAATACTTGAAATTTTTTCACCTTAGTTATTTAAGTAGATACTCGGAAATATTTATTTAAATCAAATAATTTCTATTCTTCACCCCCATTAATCATGTCAGAAACAATTCCTTTACCTTCATCATTTTCAGCTACTACTACCCCCACAATGTGAAGCACAATAAAACCAATGATTAAATACATCACAAAACCATGTATTTCTTTCAATTGATGGCTTACATTTTTTGCGAGTCCAATTTCATTTTTAAATGCAATTGATAATCCTGTAATAGCCATCACGATTAACAATACATAAAACAACAAGTATAAAGCTTTAGTGAGTAGCTCATGGCGAGCCAATCTTCTTTCTTTATGCTTTAGATAATAATCTTGATAAGCTAACTTTAATTTACCAAAAACTCGTTTCTCCTTTGGCAACATCAGTTCAGCTATGATTCTTAAAACTAATAAAGCCGCAAGAGCGTAACCGAAATAAATGTGAAAATCCCAAATTTGCTCTTCGAAACTATGGAGCACTTCTTTTGCTTGTTCCGCATTTGCCTCTCCACCACCTTTAACTAAACTTTCTAAAACCACAGCATCGTTTCCGCGATCAAATATTGTGGAGTTAATGAGCACTGTTGTTAATGAGCCAATTATGATAAGCGCATTACTCCAATGCCAGAATCTAATTATGCCCGAATTCTTTTTAGAACCTTTCAGGTTTTTTGTAGCTTTTTCGTTTGGTTTGATTGCTGACATTGTTATTTAATTGAATGTCCGTAATGTTACCCATAGTTAAAAACGGTCGCTACGATAAGCCTATCGAATAGTTTTTCTCCAAAATATCTCCTGTTAAGTTTATAGACAAACTCGTTCAAATAAAGCTGAAGATATTTTCCCTTAATC
>JBBSRF010000039.1:0-12823 GCA_038243335.1 Sphingobacteriales bacterium | reverse complement strand
TATTAAAAAGGTAGGATTTGATCCAGAAGATGTTGAGTTAGTTCTAATGTCACACTTACATTTTGATCATTCTGGTGGTATGGTACATCATGTAAATGATAAAATGGAATTGAGTTTTCCAAACGCTACTTATGTGATACAAAGAGGGGAATGGGAGACCGCCTTTTCAAGCACATCTTCTTCTTACCATACCGATATTTTTGAATTTTTACAACGTAATGCTCAACTTAAATTTATTGAGGGCTCTGGTCAATTTAGCAATGAAATTAGTTTTGAGTTAACTGGAGCACATTGTCCTTATCATCAAGTTTTTTTAATTAATGATGGAGAAGATAAAGTTTTTTTCGGTGGCGATGTTTTGCCTGAACCAGAAGAATTAATTAGAAAATTTATTGCTAAATACGATTTTGATGGACGTAAAGCAATGGAATTAAGAGATGAGTTTGGTAAAAGAGCAACACGAGAAAATTGGAAATGTTTATTTTATCATGCGAAATCAAAATCGCAGGCATTTATTAAAATGGATGGAGATAGATTTAAAATTGTTTAACTATATAGTATTCACTAATTCTATTAAACGCTCAATTGAAAGTGGTTTAGAAATAAAACCCCTAACAGAAACATAACTTTTAGTTTTTTCGATATCATTTTCGTAAACAGAGGATGATAAGATATACATGTCTACACTATGCTTAATATCAAGTGATTGATAGGCTTCTACAAATTCCCAGCCATTCATAATAGGCATGTTAATATCAATAAGCATTAGATTAGGGAATTTTTCTGGATTTGCCATGGTTTCTTTTATATAGTCTATTGCCTGTTGACCATTACCTTTAGAAACCATATTAATGTCCAAACCAGTTTTTTCTACAATCTTTTTAATAATGAAAATATTAATATCATCATCATCAATTACTAGCAGATTGATCTTATTGTCTAACATTTAGTGCTTTATATAATACTTGAGAACGTTTTCTAGTATGTTTAAATGTAGAAAACTAAAACCAAAATAGCAATTTTTTTTAAAACAAAAAAGGTCTAATGTTTCCATTAGACCTTTTAATAAATTTTTACTATTTATTTTTTAGCCACTAATTTTACTGATAAAGTAAATTCATCATAAATAAAATTATCTCCTATATCAGAAAATATTGATTTAGACTTGAATTGGATGCCATATTTAGTTCTATCCACCACAATTTTATCAGCTGTCGCTGTAACTGTTTTATCAGCATTCCAAATTATATTTGCAGGAAAAGTAATAGAATTAGTTACACCTTTAACTGTTAAATCTCCTGTAATATCTACGTTACTACCATTTGTAGTTACTTTTTTAATTACAAAATTTGCAGCTGGAAATTTTTCTATACCAAAAAAATCTTCTGATTTTAAGTGTTTTTCCAAATTTGCATTCTTATCTAAATCTTTAATCGTAGTCATATTAACTACAAAACCACCTTCTGTTAACTTAGTTCCGCTAAATCCTAGAGTACCTGATTTTAAATTTATACTACCAATATGTTTGCCTGCAAATTTTTTGCCTTCCCAGGTTATAGATGATTTAGATAAATCTACTATGTAAGTATCTGCTTTTGGTATAAAAGCTAAGAATGAAAAACTAGCAACTATAGCTAGTAACAAGATGGAAGTGATTTTTAATTTCATATTTTATTTTTTTTAAAGGTCTTTATAATTTGTTTGTTAAAACTTATCATATGTTAAGTTCTTAATTTATTATGATTAATTTTTAAATAGAGTTAAATAAAAACAAAATTTTAGTTTCTCTAATCAAAAAATTATTGCTGAGGACCAAAATACATACTAAACTTTTGGTATAGCGTTTGGTATTGTTTCTCTAAGTCTGCAGACAACTTTGTTTGTTTGTACTGACCAGCAACTCTAGCCATAGGCTCTAAACCGTAAACTAGTGCAATTTGAACATTTTGCCCCCCAATTAATTGATTTTTACTTTTGGTAACGTCTGCTAAATAAATAATTTCTTTTTCTATGTAATTGGCATACTTCTTAATTAAGTTATTTGCTTTTTCAGTTTCACCTAAAGTATATAAATTTTGTGCCATAGTTGCTACACTCATTACATTTCTTATACCATAAATTTTTGTTGGCATTACTTCATCATATTTTAGCATAACTTTTTTAGCATCTTCAATTCTTCCTTGCTTTATTAAAGCAGTTGTCAAATTATTAAACAATCTGTTAAATATAGAAATGTCATCTGTAGATTGTGCATCTAGATAGGTAGCATTTTTAATGTTGCCCCATTTAAATTTATTCATTACATGATTATACATAGGTTCTAAATTAATTAAATCCTCGCCTCTGCTTTCTTCAGAAATACTATCTTGTTTTAATGGTAATAAGCGTAAAGCCAATCCTTCATAGTATAAATAATTATCTAAGCCATTAAATTGCTCAGATGGAACAGTGCTACAGAAATAAATCGGTCTTTTCCAATTGTTGTGTGCTAAAATATCAAACATTGCCAATGTACCCTTAGTTACATACCCCTTATTAAATGTCCATTCCATTTCTGGTGTAATTCTAGCCAAATCAGCTGCAGGTAAAGTCCCAGTACTAATTACATCTTGTGGATTTACCGTTAATTTTAAATTTTTAGTAGGAATAAAGTTCGTTTTTGTTCCGTCTATCAATCCAATTTTATCGTCTGGATCATCAGATAGCAATAAGTCTACAATCTGTTTTAATTCTACAGAACCTTTAACTTGCATTTCTCTGTAATACATTACATCACGCTCTCCAGAAACATATTGTGATTCTTTCATTGTAATTGGAAGTGGCTCAGATTGATGAACCTTTCTTCTCATTCCGTCTATATACCAATCTGTATCAAATAAACTTAAATTTACCAAGCGTATATCAGGTCTAATACCTTCTACTTCTTGTGCATACCAAAGTGGGTAAGTATCGTTATCACCATAGGTAAACAAAATTGCATTTGGTGCACAAGACTCTAAATAACTAATTGCAATGTCATGAGCCACCATTTTAGAAGATCTATCATGATCATCCCAATTTTGACTTGCCATTAATATTGGACCACAAGCTAAAGCAATTACGGTTGCTCCAATTGCAGCGGTTTGTGGTGTTAGTTTTTCAAATAGCCATTCTTTAATTGCAATAACCCCGAGACCAATCCATATGGCAAAGGCATAAAATGAGCCCACATAAGCATAATCTCTTTCTCTAGGTTCTAATGGAGTTTGATTTAAATAAATAACAATTGCTAAACCTGTAAAGAAAAACAATAAACCAACTACCCCAGCATCTTTTTCTTTTCTTCTAAAGTGCCAAATAGCACCCATCAACCCCAATATTAATGGTAAAAAGAAATATCGGTTATACGAATTACTTTCTGTTATTGATGGCGGTAAATTTGTTTGATCACCTAAATGCAAAGCATCAATTGCTTTTACACCACTTAACCATTGACCTTCGTAATAACTTCCTTGACCTTGATCTTCGTTTTGTCTTCCAGCAAAATTCCATAAGAAATAACGCATATACATTTGGCCAACTTGGTAACGTGCGAAAAAGCCAATGTTGTCAAAGAAAGAAGGGAAATGCTCATCGCTAAAACCCATCATATCTTTATAATATTTTACATGATCTTCTCTGTCACTAAACATTCTTGGAAACAAAACCTCATGTTGTAAACGACGAATACTATCAGGAAAACCTGCATTTTCGCCATACTCTTCTTTAGTTTTTATACCAGACACTTCGTATTTATCAGTACCTTTTCTATAGCTTTTTCCTGTTTCTACACGAATTGGATTATTCCCATCTTCAGTATATTTAGGAAAAGAATTATAGTTTTTGCCTATTACTAAAGGTCTGTCTCCGTATTGTTCACGGTTTAGGTAGCTTAAGAATGAAAAAGCATTATCTGGATTACTATTATTTAAGTTTGGTTTTGCTTGAGCTCTAATTAAAATCATTGCAAAAGAACTGTATCCAAATATGATTAACACAGTAGAAATTAGCGCTAAGTTTAAAACCTTTTTCTGATGCTTAATACTATATCTAATTGCTAAAACTAACCCAGTAACTAACAAAATCATGAAGAAAAGTACACCAGTTCCAAAGCCTAAGCCTAATGTATTTACAAAGAACAGATCAAAATAAGCACCAAATGAAACTAAGTATTGGATGATACCGTATTGAACAATAGCTAAAATAAGTATGCCAATTCCAAAGGTTTTAAATATGCCTTTCGTTGTTGGTTTTTCTGTTTTTCTAAAGTAATAAACAAATGCAATTGCAGGAATGGTTAACAAATTTAAAATATGTATACCAATAGAAAGCCCCATAATATAGGCGATAAATAACAGCCATTTATCTGCATGAGGTTCGTCAGCGATTGCTTCCCATTTTAAAATACCCCAAAATACAATTGCTGTAGCTAAAGAAGATAAAGCATATACTTCAGATTCAACTGCCGAGAACCAAAAACTATCTGAAAAAGTGTAAGCTAAAGCACCCACTAAACCAGCACCCATAATAGTTATCAAATTTGCTGTACTGATCGTTTCATTCTTTTTAACAAGAACTTTTTTTGCTAAAGCTGTTATTGTCCAAAACAAGAATAATATAGTTGCACCACTCGCAATTGCAGAGCCAACATTCATAAAATAAGCAACTTTTGTAACGTCACCCATTGCAAATATGGCGAAGAAACGTTGTATCATTAAAAATAAAGGCGCACCTGGTTGGTGTACTACTTGCATTTTTAACGCAGATGCGATAAACTCTCCGCAATCCCAAAAACTAACAGAAGGTTCTAAAGTTAGAATATAGGTTGTAGTGGCTATAAAGAAAGCAAACCAGCCTACAATGTTGTTTATTTTAAAATAGTTCATTATTCAAATGGTTAAAATAAATGTTTTGTCATAATAAAAATGCTGCCGAAAATAAAGAATAAGATTGATATTTTGGTAAAATTTAACGTTCTTTTAACAAAGTTTAACCCTTAATGCGCTATTAAAAAGGCCTTTTGAAAATAAATAAAAATATTTTGAAATAGGGCTTGCAGAATTGAAAAATGTACGTAAATTTGCATTCCATTTCAGAACAACGGTTTTGAGGTGAAATTGCCCGATAGTATAAAGGTAGTACAACGGTTTTTGGTACCGTTTGTCTAGGTTCGAATCCTGGTCGGGCAACAATTTTTTCGGATTGTGAGTAATACCTCAATCCGATTTTTTTTAACCAGCATTGATACCCCCAAATCATGCCATTGCAATTTAACCAAGTTAAAATTTTTGCCGGAAGCGGTACTAAAGATTTAGCAAACAAAATTGCCGATAATTACGGCAAACCGCTAGGAGATATAACTTTAAGTCGGTTTAGCGATGGTGAGTTTCAACCTTCTTTTGATGAATCAATTAGAGGTTGTGACGTTTTCTTAGTTCAATCTACCAACCAACCGAGTGATAATCTAATGGAGCTTTTGTTAATGGTTGATGCGGCAAAAAGAGCATCGGCGCATTACATTACAGCAGTTGTTCCTTATTATGGCTTAGCTCGTCAGGATAGAAAGGACAAACCAAGGGTGGCAATAGGGGCTAAATTGGTAGCTAATTTGTTAAAATCTGCAGGCATCCATCGCATCATGACTATGGATTTACATGCTGCTCAGATACAAGGTTTCTTTGATATACCAGTAGATCACTTAGACGCATCGGTTATTTTTGTTCCTTATATTAAAAATTTAGGTTTAAAAAATTTAACAATAGCTTCCCCAGATATGGGCGGTTCTTATAGAGCACGTACTTTTGCAAAGTTTTTTAATGCTGAAGTAGTAATCTGTGATAAGCGTAGGTTGCGTGCCAATGAAATAGAATCTATGTCTATTATTGGGGATGTTACTGGGCAGGATATAGTGTTGATGGATGATATTTGCGATACAGCAGGAACTTTAGCTAAAGCAGCAGCTTTAATTATGGAGAATGGTGCGAATAGTGTAAGAGCGGTTTGTACGCATGCTGTTTTATCTGGCAAAGCATATGAAACTATAGAAAATTCTATGTTAGAGGAATTAATTGTAACGGATACCATTCCTTTAAAACAAGAAAGTTCTAAAATTAGAGTATTGAGCACTGCTAGTTTATTTGCAAAAGCAATTGCCAATGTAAATGAACATGGCTCGATTAGCGACCTTTTTAAAGTTTAAAAGCCCAACATAGCCTACCAAAGGGAAGGTTTATTGCGTGTTTTATGGAAATTAAGAATATAAGGATGCTGACGAAAAATCATCCAAGAAGTGAAAAAAAGAATTTAATTTTAACAATAAATAATAATAAAAATGAAAACAATCGCAATTAGCGGTTCTCCAAGAGAGAACGTAGGGAAACGCGATGCTAAGGAGCTTCGCTATGAAGGTAAAGTTCCTGCAGTATTGTATGGTGGTAAAGAACAAACTCACTTTTCTGTATTAATTACAGATTTAAATGAGGCTATTTTTACTCCAGAAGCTAACTTTTTAGAAATCAACATTGGTGGTACTAAAACTAAAGCTATAATTAAAGAAACTCAATTTCACCCATTAACAGATTTATTAATCCACATAGATTTTCTTCAATTATTTGATGAAAAGGAAATTGTAATGGAGATTCCAGTTAAATTGGTAGGTACTTCTCCAGGTGTTAAAATGGGTGGTAAATTGGTGCAGAAGTTACGTAAATTACGCGTAAAATCATTACCTAAGCATATGCCTCAAGTTGTTGAAGTAAGCATTGGTAAAATGGAAGTTGGAAACTTATTCCGCGTTCGTGATTTGCAAAAAGGTGATTACGTTATAACTAATATTGCTGAAGATACAATCGTTTCTGTTACAATGTCTAGAGCTTTAAAACAAGCTGAAACAGAAGCAGCAAAAGGAAAGTAATTAGTCATATTACATCAAATTAAAAGATTACAGAAATGTAAAACGGTAAAGAAGGAATTCTTTACCGTTTTTTCTTTATAGGGTTTTAGGATTAGCTTGATTTTCAATTTTAATTTTACAAACAGAACGCCGCGTTTTTACAACTATACTTTCAAATTTTCAGCTTTTAACTTTATTTTTTGTTCTTTTCGCTTTTAGCTTTTAACTTAGCAAAATGAAATATCTAATTGTTGGTTTAGGTAATATTGGTTCTGAATATGCAAATACTCGACATAATATAGGTTTTAATATTGCCGATGAATTGGTAGGTAGTTTAGGTGGGAGTTTTGAAATTTTACGATTAGCCTATTATGCTGAAGTGAGCTTTAAAGGAAAAAAATTACATGTAATTAAGCCAACTACATTTATGAATTTGAGTGGTAAATCGGTTAATTATTGGATGAAAGAACTGAAAATAGCCCCAGAAAATGTTTTAGTTTTAGTTGATGATTTAGCACTTCCATTAGGTAAATTAAGAATGAAGTTACAAGGCAGTAGTGCTGGGCATAATGGTTTAAAAAGTATTGAAGAACTTTGCGGCGGACAAAACTATGCTCGTTTACGCTTTGGTATAAGCGATAACTTTAGAAAAGGACAACAAGCAGAATATGTGCTTGGTCAATTTGATAAAGATGAACAAAAAGGAATACCTACCTTAATTAATAGAGGTGTAACTATGATTAAAAGTTTTGCTACCATCGGCGCTGCCAAAACCATGACTATGTTTAATAAATAGGAATTTAAGTTATTTAAAAGCACTTATTTTTTCATATAAGTCATTAATCTTAAAGGGTTTTATTATAATGTCATTTGCCCCTGCTAGAACAGATAATTGTTTATCAGTGTCTAATACACCAGCTGTAAATGTGATAATTGGAATATCTTTCTTATCTGGTAGGTGACCATTTCTAATCTTCTTTGTTACCTCTAAACCATTCATGCCCGGCATGTAATTGTCCATAAGAATTAAATTATAATTATTGTCTTTTAATACTTCAACAACATCAAGACCGTTCATTACTACTTGAGTTTCTATTTCCCATTTTTCTAAAATTTTAACAATTAAAAATTTGTTAATTAGATTATCTTCTGCAATTAGAACCTTCATACCCTTTAAAGATTTAAAGTTTTGCTCTTTCTCATCTTTAATTTTAACTTCTAATACATCTTTATATTCGTACCATTTAGTGAAATTAAAATTACTTCCTTCTCCTGCTTTACTTTCAATGCTTAATATTCCTCCTTTAAGCTCTACTAATTTTTTAACAATTGACAAACCTAATCCAGTTCCACCTTGCTGATTGATGGTATTATCTTCTACTTGTTCAAATTTGTCAAATATTGTAAGCTGATTTTCTTCTGTAATTCCTATGCCGGTATCAATAATTGAGAATTTAATATTTACTCTATTATTTTTTTTATCTAAAACTTCTGCTTTAAATCTAATTAAACCTTTATTAGTAAACTTGATTGCATTACTTAATAAATTCATGAAAATTTGGTTGAGACGTAAAGAATCAGCTATAATAATATTGGGTAGTTGATCATCCATTTCAAGTATCAATTCAAGATTTTTTTCTTGTGCTCTGATATTTAGAAGATTTGAAGCATTAGTGAGCAATTCTTTAATATTAGTTTCATTATAGTTAATTCTAAACTTTCCAGCCTCAATTTTTGAAATATCTAAAATATCATTAATTACACCTAATAATGATTCTGAAGAAGTTTGTAATAAATTTAAAAGTTCTAGCTGATCTAAATCTAGTTTGCTTTTATTTAGCAGATAAATTAACCCTATAATTCCGTTAATTGGTGTGCGAATTTCATGACTCATGTTTGCCATAAAATTTTCTTTAGCCTTTTTACTTTTTTCAGCATCCTCTTTGGCTTTGATGAGTTCGGCTTGAAATTTTTCTAATTGAAGATTTTTATTTTTAACTTCTCTTTGGGTTTTTATCAATTGAATAAAGGAATCTACTTTGGCTGATGTGATGTATGGGTCTAAAGGTTTGTATAGATAATCAATCGCACCAACATTAAATCCTTTGATCGCATATTTTGTTTCTATAGAAATTGCAGTAACAAAAATAATCAAAATCTCTTGTGTACGTGGATTACTTTTTAAAATTTCAACCAATTCAAATCCGTTTCATTTCCGGCATTTGCACATCAACTAATGCTATCGATATATCATTTTCCCAGCATATCCTCAAAGCTTCATTTGGAGATGTAGTAGTGATAATGTTGATGTCGTGTTGGTTTAAAAGTGCTTCTAAAGCAATGATGTTTTCTTCTTTATCATCTACGATTAAAAGATTTACTTTATGCATTTGTTGGTAGATTTAACATATTTTTTGATAGATATTATTCTTTTTGTCTATTATTTTAAATTTTTTAGCCAATTCATTATTTCTAATACTTTCTTTAGAGCCTAAACATAAAAAGCCAAAGTTAGCTAAGCTTTCATAAAATAGGTTAATTACCTTAATTTGAAGTTCTATATCAAAATAAATTAAAACATTTCTGCAAGTAATTAATTGAAACTCATTAAAAGCTCCATCAGAGACTAAGTTATGAACTGATAAAAGTATATTTTGTTTTAATTTTCTATTAAAAGCAGCTGCATCATACTTAGCAGTATAGTAATTTGCGAATGAAGCATTACATCCTAATTGCGTATAATTCTCTGCATATAATTTCATTTTTTGAAGATTATAAATTCCTTCTTTTGCACTAATTAAAACATCTTGATTAACATCTGTTCCATAAAAGAAAGATCTATCGTATATATTTTCTGCTGAAAATAAAATAGCTAAAGAATATAATTCTTCACCAGTGGAGCAGCCTGCACTCCAAACTTTAATGTGTTGATAAGATTTTAAATAAGGTATTATATTTGTTTTAACAGATTTAAAAAACAAAGGATCTCTAAACATCTCAGTAGTATTTACTGTAATTTCTGCTAAAAAATGATCAAAGTAAGTTGCGTTATTTACCAATTGATTTTTTAGCTCAAAATAACTCAGTTTCTCCAATTCCATTATCCGAGAAATACGTCTTTTAAAAGAGGCCTTTGTGTAATTATTGAAATCGAAACTGTGTACTTTTTTTATCAAATGAATTAATGATTTTAATTCAGTATCAGATATTGTTTCCACAGGAATTTCTACTTTACTCTTCATTAATTAATAGCTTAACCATACCCGTAACATAGATAGTAATTTATCTACATCAAGCGGCTTAGAAATATAATCATTTGCGCCAGCTTCAATACATTTTTCCCTATCATTTTTCATAGCTTTAGCAGTTAGTGCAATTATCGGAAGATTTTTTAGTCTTTTTTGCCCTCTAATTCTTTTCATTGCCTCGTAGCCGTCCATTTTAGGCATCATAATATCCATTAATACAAGATCAATTTCTTGATGCATTTCTAATTTCTCTAAAGCTTCTAATCCGTTATTCGCAATAATAATATTAATTTCAAATTCTTGCAAAGCACTAGATAATGCAAAAATATTTCTCATATCATCATCAGTAATTAGTATTGTTTTGTTCTTGAGCGCTTTTTCTAAGGTATTTGCATGTTTTTTTGATAGCGTATTTTGTTTACTCGTTTTCGGAATAGTTTTAGTGGTTTGAAGTTTATTAATAAATAAACTTACTTCATCTAAAAGTCTATCATTAGTTTTATTAGTCTTTAAAACCATAGCTTCAGTATACTGCATAACGTGAGCCATTTCATCTCTTCCTAATTCCATTGCTGTGTTTATTATCACAGGTATATGTTTAAGTTTCTCTTGAGATTTAATCTTATCTAATAAGTCAAACCCCGAAATATCAGGAAGTTTTAAATCTAAAATAATACAATCGAAAATCTGATTTTCCAAAATTTCTATAGCTTCTTTACCAGTAAAAGCTTGAACCACGTCTATGTTTTTTGATAGGAGTTGCTCGGTAAGTACATTACTCTGAATAACTTGATCTTCAATAATTAATACACTTTTAAAAGCATATTTTTGATTTTGAATCAATAAATCAAAAACATGATCCAACTTATCTTTTTCAATTGGCTTTTGTAAAAAACCAATAGCGCCTTCTTTTTTAGCTTTTGATTCTTTTTCATTTCCTGCAGACATCATGTGTACAGGTATATCCTTTGTTAAAACATTTGATTTTAATTTCTTAAGTATCGACCAGCCATCCATAACTGGAAGCATTACATCTATTAAAATTGCTTGAGGAAATAAAGTATTAGCCATTTCTAAACCTACATCACCACTGTAAGCCATAATAGGGTTAAATCCTTTTTCTAAAGCATAAGTTTTAAGAATCTCAGCAAATTGAATGTCATCTTCAATAATTAATAAATTATTTTCCCCATTTTCTGAATGTATAAGTTCTAAATTAGGTATATCAATTTTTATTGGCGTTATAATCTCTTCTATTTGATTGGATAATTCTTTAATTATTTGTAGTTTTTGTGGTAGAAATAAGGTAAAAATACTTCCTAAGCCTTGTTTGCTCTCTAAACTAATTTCTCCACCTAAAATGTTGGCAAGTTCTTTACTAATGGATAGACCCAATCCTGTACCACCGTATTTTCTACTAGTGGAGCCATCTTCTTGCTGAAAGGCTTCAAAAATAATCTTTTGTTTATTTTCAGCAATACCTACACCAGTATCTATAACTTTAAAAGATAAAATTTCGTTCTTACTTTCTTTTAAAATTCCGTATAATTTGTAATCAGTTGGATCAACTAAATCAATCTCTAACGTAATTTTTCCAGTTTCTGGAGTAAATTTAAAGGCATTCGATAATAAATTTTTGATAATTTGTTCTAACCTTATTTGGTCTGAGATAAAATTTGCAGGTAAATTAGCACCTAAAATAATTTTAAAATCGATTTTCTTATGATTAGCTAATTCAGAAAATAATGATTCAATGTTATTTCTAACCTCAATAGGCCTCACATTATCTAAATTTAAATCGATATTTCCCGTTTCAATCTTTGAAAGATCAAGTATGTCATTAATTAGTGTGAGTAAATCGCTACCTGCGTTATGTATAACTCCAGCATATTTAACCTGATCTTCAGATAAATTATTTGGTTTGTTTTCTTTTAATATTTTAGCAAGAATTAAAATACTATTTAATGGTGTTCTTAGTTCGTGGCTCATGTTAGCTAAAAACTCAGACTTGTATTTACTACTTAATTCTAATTCTTCTGCTTTTAAACTAATTGCTTCTTTAGCTTCATTTATAGAAATATTTTTTTCTTCAAGTTGTTGTGCTTTTTCTTCTAACTCTGTATTATTTTGTCGTAATTCTTCTTGTTGCACTATTAACTCTTCTTCAGATGCTTGCAATTGTTCAGTTTTATTGAGCAACTCTTCGTTTGTACTTCGTAATTCTTCTTGTTGGCTTGTCAATTCTTCTGCCTGTTGTTGAGTTTGCTCAAATAACTCTTTTAATTGTAAGTGTGCAAGCGCACTGTGTAAAGCAATGCCTATATTTTCTTCAATATTTTTTATAAGGTTTAATTTATTCTCATCTGGTTTAATTAAGAAGCCTAATTCTACAACGGCGATTGTTCTATTTTCAAAAACTATGGGAGTTAAATATAGATGTCTTGGATTAGTATCGCCAAGAGCAGAATTTATTTTAATATAGTCTAAAGGAACATCACTGATTAACTTAGCATTTTTTTCTTTTGCAGTTTGACCAATTAACCCTTGTCCAAGTTTTATGGATTGATTAGCTATGCCGTTATAAGCATAAGATCCGTTTAGCTTGTATCGGTCATTTTTATCATCAAATAATTGAATGTCCGTAATGTTACCCATAGTTAAAAAC